>JANOOM010000347.1:0-4956 GCA_031421335.1 Armatimonadota bacterium | reverse complement strand
CACCCGACTCCCTGTTAGGGAAGGGTGAGATGGGGCAGGCATGGGATGAATGCCGGAAGCCCCTACTTGACGGCGGGCGGCGACTGCTTCCGGTTTCGGAGCCATTTTTTACCCTTCCCTAACCGGGAGTCGGGTGCAGTTGCGCCAGGGTCGGCACTTGTGCCGGGGTTAGGTCTGTATGGCCCTCGAAGTTTTGCCGGAACAAGCCACCCCCGCGGAGGCAGCGCCCGAACACCAGCATCCTACGCGCCTGGTCTCGCTGGACGCCTTTCGGGGCCTGACCATCGCGGGGATGCTGCTGGTCAACAACGCTGCATTAGGCGGGCGGACGCCGGGTCAGCTCATGCACGCGCCCTGGAACGGTGGGATGCGGTTCGCAGACCTGATCTTCCCGTGGTTTCTGCTGATCGTCGGGGTCGCCCTGCCCTTTTCGGCAGCGGGCGCGCGACGCAAGGGGGCGGGAGGCTGGCGCTATGGATTGCGCGTGCTGGGCCGCGTTCTTGCCCTGGTCTTCCTGGGCTGCTTGATCGACTCCAGCCTGTTGAAGCGTCCCCTGTTCGACTTGAACGTCTTGCAGCTCATCGGGCTTGCTTACGGGGCGGGGGCAGTCCTGTACGCCCTGCCGGTGTGGCTGCGGCTGCCGGTCGCCTTCGGCCTCCTGGTGGCACATGCGGCAGTCATCCAGCACTTCCCGGTTCCGGGCCTGGGGCGCGGCGTGTTCCGCGAGGACGCCAACGCCATCTGGTACTTGAACCGGGCGTACTTAAACCGCCTGCACCTCACCGGCCTGGTTTCGGTCGCGCCGACGGCGGCTCTGGTGCTGATCGGGACGGCGTTTGGGGACGCGCTGCGGCGCACGCGGTGGAAGCCACTGGAAAAAGTCGTCGTCCTGCTGCTCTTCAGCGGGATGCTGGCACTGGGCGGCTGGGCCTGGCATTTCAGCCTGCCCTACAACAAGCCGGTCTGGACCGCCTCTTATATCCTGATGACAGCGGGGCTGGGTGGGGGTGCTCTGACACTGCTGTACGCCTCCATAGACGCGACTGGGCGGGAGTGGCCCACGTGGCTCGCCTTCCCGCTGGTCGTGTACGGCTCCAACGCCATCGCGGCCTATGTCGGGCCGATCTTGACCAAGGTATTCATCCTGCGCGTCTGGACCTGGAGGATGCCAGGGGGAGTGCGCGAGCCGCTGGAACAAGCACTGCTGCACGCGGCGACTGCCCATTACGGGTCGTATCGGGGCGGCTGGGTGTACACGCTGGGCTATCTTTTCGTCGTCTGGCTGGCCCTGCTGGAACTGCGCCGCCGGAAGATCTTTTTGCGAGTGTGATCTTATGACCTCAATAGTGGAACAAATCAACTGGGATAGGGCGCCGGACGGGCTGATCCCCGCCGTGGTGCAGGACGCCGATACCAAAGATGTCCTGATGATCGGCTTCATGAACCGCGACGCATTAGAAAAAACCCTAAGCACGGGCAAGGTGACGTTCTGGACGCGCTCCCGGCAGCGGCTGTGGACGAAGGGGGAGACCAGCGGCAACACCCTGAATTTGGTCGCCCTGCGGGTCAACTGCAACGACGACTCGCTGCTGGTGCTGGCCCACCCGGTCGGCGCGACCTGTCACACGGGCCACCCGACCTGCTTCTACCGGGAGTCGGCGGGCGAAGGTGAGGAGTGGCGGGCGATCACGGCCCCGCAGTTCGACCCGGAACAAGTGTACGCGAAGAGCGCGTAGCTGAATCATCTCTATTCTAATTTTTGGCCTTATGGCTCGCAAGAAATACCCCACTTTATGAAGCAATCCTCACGCCTCTCTCCTCGCTGTCTCGCCCTCGGCACCGCGCTGGCCGCGTTCCTGCTGGCCGCTCAGACCGCCGACGCCCGCCCCGCCGTGCCGATGGCACAGCCTGCCCCCTCTCAGCGGCTCAAATGGGATTCGAAGAAGTTCATGCACGTCAGCGAGCTTCGGCCCGGCATGAAAGGCTACGCCCTTTCTGTCTTCAAGGGCACCAAGATCAGCCGCTTCGGCATCGAGATTCTGGGCGTGGTTTCCAAGTTCAACGAAGGCAAAGATTATATCGCCTTCCGCGTGCTCGACGGGCCACCCGTCACGCGGCATCTGGAAATCGCGCACGGTATGAGCGGCAGCCCCATCTACATCGGCGGGCGGCTAGTCGGGGCGATCTCTCTGGGCAACCAGTTCGCCAAAGACCCGATCGGGTACGCGACGCCGATCGAGTACATGTTCGACGCCTGGAGTCCCGACCTGCCCGCCCACCCGTCCCGCCTCAGCGCCTCGCCGCCTGCGCCCGTGAGCGCCGGGATGGCCGGGATGCCGCCGCCGAACTTCTCCGGGTCGGACCTGCCCCTGATGGCGAGCGGGTTCAGCGCGTCGAACATCAGCCGGCTCAACCAGGCCCTTTCGCCGTTCCACTTCAACATCATGGCGGGCGGCGGCGCGGGGGCGAGTACGGATACGAACCCGCTGGCGAAGGGGGCGACGCTCGTTCCCGGCTCCGCCGTCGGCGTCTCACTGGTGCAGGGCGATATGGACCTGACGGCGACCGGGACGGTGACCTACCGGGACGGCAACCGGCTGCTGCTGTTCGGCCACCCGTTCACGAGTCTTGGACCGATTGACGCGGCCCTGACCACGGCCTATGTCATTGACGTCTTCCCGTCGTACCAGGATTCGACGAAGATCGGTGCCCCGATCAAGACCGTGGGGCGCATCTTCCAGGACCGACCGTTTTCAGTCGGCGGCGTGATCGGGCCGATGCCCGAAATGGTGCCGATGACCATCTCGGTCAACGACGAGTCCATCAAGCGCCGCAAAGACTTCCATATGCGGATCATCAACCACCCGCTCTTGACCGGTCAGCTCGTCTCCCAGATGGCCGGCGCCGCCATCGCGCAGATACACGGGCAGCCGGGCGACTCGGTCGCCCAGGTCTCGTTCGACGTGAACGTCGAAGAGATCGGGCACGTCAAGCGCACCAACACGTTCTACGACGCCCTGAGCATTGACCAGAGCGCCATCGAGGATTTGGACAGCCTGATGCGGCTGCTGTCGTCCAACCCCTTCTACCCGCTGGCCGTCAAGAGCATCGTCATGAGCGTGACGATCCAGAACCGGCACGACACGGCGGAGATTGACCACCTGTTCGTCAAGCAGTCCCGCTTCGTCCCCGGCGACACCGTGGATGTGGGCGTCGTCTTGAAGCCCTACAAGCGTCCCCTGTACACGCGGATGGTCTCGGTGAAGATCCCGCAGGGCACGGCGGATGGCCCGCTATCGCTGAACGTGCGCGGCGGCGGGTCGGAAGGCGGGGTGACGAGCCTGCTGGGCGGGCTGCTCCAGATCCGCTCGGCGGAGCCGCTGGGGGCGGCGGCCAATATCGGCCAGCTCGTCAAGGCGTTCTCGGAGAAGCCGCATAACAATGAGCTGGTCGCCCACCTGCTGCTGCCGACGGCGGCCGTCACGGTGAAGGGCGAGAAGCTGTCCGGCCTGCCGCCGACATTGGCCGCCGTCATGCAGTCCGCCCGGACGACCGGCCTGCGGACCGAGCGCGACGAGGTGAAGGTGACACAGACCGTCCCGTACATCGTCACGGGCAGCCAGACGCTGAACATCATGGTCCGGCGCAAGGACGTGTCCGAGACCGTCCGGCCCACGGCCTCCGCCGCCGGCACCAATGCCGTCCCCGCCGGGGCAGACCCCGCCCCGACCGCCGACAGCGGCACGCTGCCGATGTCGGCCGGCGATAATGGCGCGGGCGACTTCGTGATGATGCTCTCGTCAGATGAGATGGCGACTAAGGCCCCCCCCGCCCCCAATTCTGCGGGGGCCGGAGTAGGAACCGGGAAAGCGTCCGATCAGATATCAGCGGCGGCCTCGGGAGCGCCCGCCGCTTCGGCCCCGGCGAAGGCCGACACGGCCCCGCCCACCTTGGACGACACCAGCACTGCCGCCGCCATCAAGCCGGTCGGGCGCCTGCCATCCGTCTGGCGCCAGGACACCATGGGGGAGTTCGCAGCGGGGACGCTGAAGAACGTCGCCGTGACCAGCCTTGGCGACGTGCGCCTGTCGCCGTCCTTGCAAAAGGTGGCGGACACCCCGGAAAGCTACATCTGGTCCATCCTGCCCGACGGCAAGGGGAACGTATATCTCGGCACCGGCGACGGCGGCGTCATCTACAAGATGGACGCGGCGGGCAAAGCAGCCCCGTTCTTCCAGACGAAAGAGCTGGAAGTGACCTCGCTGGCACTGGATAACAGCGGCAACCTGTACGCTGGGACGGTGCCGCACGGCATCGTGTTCAAGGTCGGGCCGGACGGCAAGGGAAGCAAGGTGTTCACAGCGCAGGAGAAGTATGTCACCGCACTGGCCTACAATCAGGCTCAGGATGAAGTAATCGTTGCTACGGGGGGCGGCACAGGCCGGGTTTACAGCGTGGGCGGGCATCGGTTTCACTTGATCGGTGGCGGGTTTCTTGTCCCCGGAAGGTCGTCTGTCGTTCCCCCTATCCCACCTGTAGTGACCGGTCCAGCACTATTCACCTCACCCGAAGCCAATATCCTTTCCCTCGCCACCGATAAGAGCGGCAACATCTACGCGGGCAGTGCGCCCAACGGCATCGTCTACAAGATCACGCCGGACGGCAAAAGCAGCGTGCTGTATGATACGCCGGAGCCGAACGTCAGCAGCCTGGCGACCGACTCGCTCGGCAACGTCTACGCGGGAACGTCCACGACCGGCACCGTCTACCGCATCGCGCCGGACGGGACGGTCAAGCGGCTGCTGGGACGGTCTGCGCCGGGCATCCAGAGCCTCAAGACAGACGCGAATGATGCCGTGTACGCCGTCTCGGGCAGCACCGTCTACAAGATCAACACGGATGACAGCGTGCAGTCGTATGTCGCCGACGCGGACGAGCAGTTCCTGAGCCTGGCCC
>JANOOM010000346.1:0-2157 GCA_031421335.1 Armatimonadota bacterium | reverse complement strand
ACCGATGTCGATTTCGGGCCGGACGGCAACTTGTACGCGGCGACCGATCAGGGTGACGTGTACAAGCTCAGCCCGAACATCCCGATCAACTAGGCACACCCGGGGCTGCGCCGCTGGATTGCGGCGTAGCCCTGGCGATAGCCGGCTCTCGGTCGGTCTCGGCTCGTTCATCGTGGCGGACCAGGTCGGTTGGGCCATAACGTGACTTGCACCGTGGTCGCAGCCATCGTTCACACGACAATCTCCAGAACTAAAAGGCGTGCCGTAATGAAAATAATTGGCCTCCTTGGCGTCATGACCGCTCTGGCCGTGCAACCGGCACTGGGTCAGGCGGCACTGGCTCAGGCGGATGGCGACCCGGCTGCCGGGCAGACGCGCTATGCCGTCAACTGCATCAGCTGCCACGGCCGGACGGGTAAGGGGGTTGCGGAGTTCCCGTCGCTTATCGGCCGGGATCACGGCTACATCGCTAACCGTCTCACGCAGTACCGGGGCAAGACGGAGGTCGGGCCTAACTCGGCGGTCATGTGGTCGATGGCCGAAGAGCTGTCCGACGCAACGATCGCCGACGTTGCCGCCTACGTGTCGGCAACGTTCAAGAAGGCCCAATGACCGCAAGGCTGTGCAGATTGGCCATCTGGCACTGTTGCACGTTGATTGGTAACCAGAGCCAGGGGCGTCCGCCAAACGAACCCTGACGGACAGTTCGCCGCCGGTCTTCTTCGTTGGATGCTTCCCTCGTCAAGTTCGGACACGACCCGAAGCGGCCTCAATTGCGCCAGGGGTTCGCATCGCCCACAGGTCGATGATGAGGCTTTCCCATGTGCCGGCTGCTGTAGTGTTCGACATGGATGGCCTGCTGTTCGACACCGAGGCGCTCTACGGGGAGGCCTTCACCCTGGCAGCTTCTGACCAGGGCTATGACATGCCCTCCCCTGTCTTCCTCAGCATGGTGGGGCACCCCTGGCCCGCGAGTCGGGTCCAGTTGCTAGACCACTACGGCCCCGCCTTCCCGGTGGACGAGTTCGGTGAGGCTGTGCGGCAGCACTTCGGCTTGATGGCAGACACCCGCCTCCGCTTGAAGCCGGGCGTCCTTGAACTCCTCGACGTCCTGGCCGGCACCGTCAACTTGTTGGATTGAGGTCGCGGTGGCGCGTGATTGGGACGGCGTGCCCGTGGTTACGCCGCAGCGGTGACGCCGGTGACCTCGGCCCAAACCTGAAAGGCTTGGGTCCGGGCGGCTCGATACTGGGCGGCAGGCACTTGGTGGCGGCGGAGGTGGAACAGGTTGCTGATCCCGTCGTGGGCGGAGAGGAAGCGTTGTGCCTGGCCAGGCGACTTGAAGCGCTTCATCTGCCGCTCTCTCCGTCGTGTCGGCCGGTGCGAGTTCTCCGCCCGGTTGTTCAGGCCCTTGTGCCTCCTGTGCTCGACCGAGGGCATCCCCTCGCCCCTGGCTGCCCCGTAACTGGCGAGCTTGTCGGTGATCATGACGCGCGGCGCCCGGCACTGACGTTTCAGCAGCTTGCGCATCAGGCGCTTGGCGGCCCGCGTGTCGCGACGGCTCTGCACCAGGATGTCCAGCACCCTCCCGGTTTGGTCGACCGCGCGCCATAGCCAGCGCCTCACCCTAGAGATCGTGATTACGACCCCGTCCATGTGCCACTTGTCGCCCGCACGGGGCAGCCTGCGGCGGATCTGGTTGGCGAACACCTGGCCGAACTTGCGCGCCCACTGACGGACGGTCTCGTGGCTGACGAAGATGCCGCGCGCGGCCAGCAGCTCGTCCACCATGCGCAAGCTGAGCGGGAAGCGGAAGTAGAGCCAAACGGCATGGCTGATGACCTCGGCCGGGAACCGGAAGCCGGCATAGCTCGGACAGGCGGGGGACGTCATCCCACCCGCCTACCCAGATCAGCCGCAACCCACAAGTCGGACAGCTGCCAAGTTGACGGTGCCCGTTTACCAGCGGGTCTTCAGGCATCCCGGCGGGAAGTGTTCACGCCAATGCCGTGCGATGTCGGCCCGAGTGGCAGTCCAGACACGATCATGGGTTGCCACGTGGTCCAGGAAGCGGGCCAGCCCGGCGGTTCGGCCCGGGCGTCCGGCCAAGCGGCCGTGCAGCCCGACGCTCATCATCCGTGGGCGGCTCTCCAGGCC
>JANOOM010000345.1:0-6812 GCA_031421335.1 Armatimonadota bacterium | reverse complement strand
GTGCCTGCCCTTCTCCGCGTGCCTGCCCTTCTCCGCGTGCCTGCCCTTCTCCGCGTGCCTGCCCTTTTTCCTCTTCCCGCCCTCCTTTCGTCTCCTCGCCCAGCAGCCCGTCACAGTTGCATCAGGTCGGCGGCCAGACGACACGGCCAGCGGAACGAGGTCGGAGGGCTGACCGCCGCGCTATAGGCGAGTCGGTCGAGCAGGGCGGCAAGGGATGAACGGCTTTGGAACATAGCGTGTTCTGGCCGGAACAGTCCACGCCCCTCCCGGTTTTTACTCCGGCGCAGCGGAAGAGGAGGATCAGGAGGGCGACGCCGCGCCGACGCGGTCATGCCGCTCCAAAAGGCTGCGTGGGATGAAAGGCAAGGCAAACAAGGCCAAAGCGGTCGTCGCCGCGCTCACGCAGATCAAAACGGGGAACGGGACATGCAGCTTCTCGTAGAGCGCCGACCCCAGAATATCGGAGCAGGTCAGGCCGAGGTTGGCGGCGCTCATCAGCAGCGAATAGGACATCGCCTCCGCCCCGACTGGCGCAGCCCGCCCCGCGAGGTCCATCAGGGCGACCGAGACGATGATGCCGAGCAGCCCGCTCACCCCCTGGATGACGAGTGCCGACCCGTGCGAGTGGTAGCCCAGAAACAGCAAGCTGCCCAGGGCACTGAGCATGATACCCGCCGTCAGCAGACGGGCCAGCGGCAGGCGCGTACAAAGCCAGGCGTAGAGCAGGGCGCCGGCGATGGCCGCCCCATTGTACAGCGCGCCGAGCCAGCCCAGGAAAGAGGGGCTGAAGTGCAGGACGTTGGTCTGGTAGAAGAACAAGGGCGTCCCGAAGCCGGGCGATAGGTCGCGGAGGAAGATAAAGGCCGCCGCCAGCCACAGGACGCGCGACCGGAAGACAGGCGCGAGGCTCGCCAGGATCTCCGGCCCGGTGACGCGCCCCTGGCGCTCGCCGCCGTCCGCTTTGGGCAGCAGCAGAAAAGCGGCGGGGATCAGGCCGAGGAACAGCGCGGCACCCAACCCGCAGGTCCAGCCGAAAGCTTGGCCGACGAGGAAGCCGCCAACAGGCTGGGCCGCGAGGCTCGTACCGGCGATGATGGTCTCGCGCAGGGACCCCATCCGGCCGGTCCACCCCCGCCGCTGGCCCGCCTCGACCAGCAGGCCGCCCGCCACGCTGCTAGCGAGCACGGCGAAGGCGTTGGCCCCGATCAGGGTCCACAGCAACGGGGCGTAGTGGCGCGGCACGACGGCCAGTAACGCCCAGAATCCCCCCGCCATAAGGCCGCTGAGGACCAGATAGTTGCGCCGCCGGGACCCCCAAAGCGGGACGACGTCGGAGAGCAGCCCGGCGACCGGCTTGAAATACCAGGCGAGGCTGGTCAGCCCGAAGAAGGCGGCCATCGCCGTCGGCCCCAGGTGCAGGTGGTTCTTCAGCAGGAACTGGAGCGGCAGCCTGGCATGCTTGCTGTCGCTGACAAAGGTGGAGACGAACAGCCCCACCACGATCATCATCATCACGCGCCGGCGCCGGCCCGGCGGTTCCAGAACTGTCTCGGCGGAGGTGGCGGCGGTCACGGCCATGGGTGGTCTTCCTGTCTTCTACTTCGGTCGCCTTAGGAACGACGCATTATACCCCGTCCGAGCCTTCCGTATGACGGCTCTATGATGGGGCGGGTACAATGCCCCCATGAAGATCGTGCAGCTAGACATCCAGGGCTTCCGCTCCCTCAAGATCGTCTCCTGGCGACTTGGCGACCTGAACGTCATCATCGGTCCCAACGGCAGCGGCAAGTCCAATCTTCTTCGGATGCTGGAGATGATCTCGGCAGCAGCTCAGGGGCGTTTGAGCCGACACGTCCAGGATGAGGGAGGGATGGGAGCGATCGTCTGGGATGGCCAAGTCACTGACGTCAAATGGCAGATCAAAGAGGCCCCCACTTCGTCGGTGGCTCTACAGGATTTTGTTCGCTCTTACTCAGTATATTTACTGCGCCTGGGCCTCTCAGGCTCTTACAAGGTTTGGGAAGAGTCGTGAGTCACAACACCACAAATACAAAGACTAGCGAACAACGCCGCTTGTTACACTCGCAAGCAGCGCTGTGGCAGTCAACCAGATATTGCCGATCCTTGTCCGTGACTTTGGCAATAAGCGCCCAATCCGAAATAGGTTAAGCCATCCGAGGACACGACTGACACAACTTGACTCTCATTCTTGCCCTTTCATTCAGGGCAGAGAGTTCAACCTATTTCGGACCAACTACTTAGCACGCTTGGGTTGACCCTGTTCATGGAGGGAGACACGCTGGCTGGATGCGGAGTTAGAAAAACCTGTCGGACTTTAGGTCGTCACCTTTGCGCGCCCTCGATGCGCCCAAAGGTGACGTGCTGGCCGTCTCCGCACTGCTGGACCTCTACAAGTGTCCTCTGCCCTACCCGTCTCGCCAGGTGACGGCAGGTGAGAGGGTGGCTTGGGGCAAGAAGCATCTGGAGAAGAAGGTGAACCATCCGCGCTTCCAGCAATTCTTCGCCGTACAGGAGACAGAAGCGTGGCTCCCCAGCGACGCAAGCATCTTCCCAACGCCGTTCCAAAAGAGCCTGATGGCGAAGTCTCAGCAGCCGGAAACCGTCAACTTTGACGAGCCTCCCGCCAAGCTGCCCACGAACCTTTACCGCACGCGGACAGCCAGCGGCTATCGGAAGACGGCGGAGGGACCGGCCCTCTTTCGCAAGCTCGACCCGCGAACTGCTTACGCGAAGTGCCCCAGCCTGAAGGCATTGCTGGACGAGATGCTGCTGCTCGCCCGGCAGGCCAGCCACCGCTGAGCCTTGAAAGATGTCACTCCCCCACCCGACCACTTCAAGCGGCTTGACATAACGCCCGATTTCCGCCATAATAGTAGACAAATACAGCTAAACGCGGCGAGCAGGGGCGCGGGCGGCATGAAGGGAAATTGCGAAAACGAACCCGAGCATTTCGCGGCGGCGAGCACGCGCGCTGGGAGGAATCGCGGCGGTTAAAGGCGAACCGTGCGGGGGAGCAGCAGGGGCAGCAAGTAATCGCAGCAAGTAATCGCGGCACGTAATCGCAGCAAGTAATCATTATCATCCCCGGAGGAGTATCGCATGGAGATCGCAATGGTCGGGTTGGGCCGCATGGGCATGAACATGCTGGAGCGGCTGGCGCAGGACGGACACAAAGTATACGGCTTCGACACGTCGCCAGACAAAATGCCCGAAGTAGAAAAAAAGGGCGGGGTCGGCGTCACCGATCTGGCCGAGGCCATCAACCGGCAGCAGCAGACCCCGAAGGTCGCCTGGATCATGGTGCCGCAGGGCAAGCCGGTGGATGAGACCATCGCCAAACTCAAAGCCGTGATGTCGCCCGGAGATATCATCATTGACGGCGGCAATTCCTACTTCAAGGACACCGTCAGAAGGGCCGGCGAGCTGGAGCAGGCTGGCCTGCGCTACCTCGACTGCGGCACGAGCGGCGGCGTATGGGGGCTGAAAGAGGGCTACTGCCTGATGTACGGCGGCAACCCGGACGCGGCCAAGTTCTGCGAGCCCATCTTCAAGACATTGGCCCCCGAAAACGGCTACATCTACACGGGCGCTTCGGGGTCCGGGCACTACGTCAAGATGGTCCACAACGGCATCGAGTACGGTATGCTCCAGTCCTACGGCGAGGGATTCGACATCCTGCACGCCAGCGAATACAAGCTGGACCTGACCGGGATCGCCTCCGCCTGGCAGTTCGGCAGTGTCGTCCGGTCCTGGCTGCTGGAACTGCTCGTCCTAGCCTTCAAGAACGACGATAACCTGCAAAACATCCGGGGCTACGTCGAGGACTCGGGCGAGGGCCGCTGGACCATCCAGGAGGCCATTGATCACAACGTCCCCGCCCCGGTCATCACGGCCTCGCTGTACGAGCGCTTCCACTCACGCCAGCCGGAGAACTTCGCAGCCAAGGTCATCGCCTCCCTGCGGAACGAGTTCGGCGGCCACGCCGTTAAATCTACGGGAGGCACCGTTCACGAGGCCACCGGGTCAGGCGACGCCGTCACCTACAGCGGCACGTCGGACAGCACGGCGGACCAGATCCAGCCGGGTGCGTCGGCCATCGAGGCCGCCGAAACTATTCATTCGGCTGACCACGCTGCCGACCCATCGAAATCGTAAGGAAGACACTTGTATAAACTCTGGGGGAACCTACATGGCGGCAGCACGCACTTCCCGATCGCGCTGATGATCACCTCGTTCCTGTTCGATGCCCTGGCCTATGTCGCGCGCGAGCCTTACAAGCGTGACCTGCACGTCGCCGGTTTCTACGCTCTGCTGCTAGGGGCATTGGCGACCCTGGTCGCCACGGTGTCCGGCCTTGCGATCTCGGCCTGGCAATTCTTCGGGAGCGGGATACTAGCGAAGCACCACGACTTCGTCTGGCCCGCCTTCGGCCTGATGGTGGGCCTCGCAGTCTGGCGGCTGGTCGTGAAGAACGAGGCCGCCCGGCCTGCGTTCGGCATTTATTTAGTCGTTGCCGGCGCGACGGCGGGGCTGATGGCGGCGGCGGGATATTTCGGCGGAGAGCTTTTGGGAGCTTAGGAAGATTGAAGTAATGGCACGTGAACTGAAGGGACTGGTGGCGGGACTCGCCGCCGGGCTGGGCGTGATCGGCATCGCCTACGGCGCCTCCGCCGTGGGGATGCGGCCCGCGCCCACCGAGACAAAGCACGCGGAAGCCAAGCAGGCCGTGCCGGATGGGAAGCAGCCGCCAGTGAGCGGGCTGATGGTGGCCTCGCAGATCGTCGCCACCGGACGCACTTTGTACCTGGACTCGTGCGCGGGCTGCCATGGTCAGGATGGAGAGGGCCAGATCGGCCCCACCCTGCACCATTTGCACAACCCGGACGCCGAGGTCGCCCACAACATCGCCGTCGGCTTCTCGCCTCGGATGCCTGGATTCAAAGACAAGTACAGCGACACCCAGCTCAAGGCGGTCGTCGCCTATGTCCAGTCACTCGAATGAAAGCAACAAACAAAGACCACGGAGACACTATGGCCATAACGATAGACCCCAACCCGACGCTTGACCCGGACGAGCTGAAGACGGCGGCGGACGACGCGCGGCTCATCGAGTCGCCCATCCCTCCGTGCAGCATCGTCATCTTCGGGGCGACCGGGGACCTGACCCACCGCAAGCTCATCCCAGCGCTGTTCTCGCTGGAAACGCAGGGCCTGCTGCCGGACAAAATGAAGATCGTCGGGTTCGCGCGCCGCGACTTCTCCGACCACTCGTTTCGCGAGGAGCTGCAAGCCTCGCTCGAAGAGTTCGCGCCGGACCTGTGGAAAGAGTCGCAGGACGTCTGGCACAAGTTCGCCCGCCGGATCGTCTTCCACCGCTCCGATTTCGACAACTCCCAGGGCTTCGCCTGGCTCAAGGAGCGCTTGGACAAGTTCGACCAGTCCGAAGGGACTTGTGGCAACCGCTTGTATTATCTGGCGACGCCGCCCTCCACCTACACGACCGTCATCCAGCAGCTTGGCAAGGCCGGCCTGGTCAAAGAAGGCGGCGATAAGGACAGCGCGGGCTTCACGCGCATCATCGTCGAAAAGCCCTTCGGGTCGGACCTCTCGAGTGCCCGCGCGCTGAACACGCAGCTCAAGCAGGTCTTCGGCGAGGAGCAGATCTACCGCATTGACCACTACCTCGGGAAAGAAACCGTCCAGAACATCTTCGTGTTCCGGTTCGCTAACCTCCTGTTCGAGCCGCTCTGGAACTCCAAGTACATAGACAACGTCCAGGTGACGGTCGCCGAGACGGTGGGCGTCGAGCAGCGCGCGGGCTACTTCGACCACGCGGGCGAGCTGCGCGATATGGTGCAGTCGCACGCCCTGCAAATGCTGGCCCTGGTCGCCATGGAGCCGCCGAACACCCTGAGTGCCAGCGACATCCGCGACGAGAAAGCCAAGGCTCTGCGCGCCATCAAGCCGGTTCTGGAAGGCGACTGCAACTCTTGCGTCGTGCGCGGCCAGTACGGAGCCGGCAAGATGGGCGACAAAGACGTGCCGGCCTACCGGGACGAGCCGAATGTCCCCAAGGACTCGGTCACGGACTCGTTCGTCGCCCTGAAGCTTGAGATCCAAAACTGGCGCTGGGCCGGCGTCCCCTTCTACGTCCGGGCCGGCAAGCGGATGCCGGAGCGCGTCACCGAGGTCAACATCACCTTCAAGGATGTCCCTCGAGTCCTGCTGGCGAGTGAGGACGGCGACGGCGCCGAGCCAAACGTCATCACGATCCGGGTGCAGCCGAACGAAGGAATCTCCATGCGCCTGGGCGCCAAGCCGCCGGGCCAGAAGACCGTCGTCCGCCCCGTGGACATGCACTTCACCTACGGCACATCTTTCGGCCAGCGCATCCACGACGCCTACGAGCGGCTGATCATGGACGCCCTGATCGGCGACGCTTCCCTGTTTACCCGTGACGACGAGGTGGAAGCCGAGTGGGGCCTGATCACCCCGATCTTGGAGGCCTGGGCCAAGTCCGGGGCCACCGAGATCTCGGACTACCCCGCCGGAGGCTGGGGGCCGGAGGAGGCCGACAAGATGGTGACGGACTCGGGCCGCAAGTGGTGGAACCGGTAAGCGTCTCGTCGGGGCGCGATTTCTCGCGCCCCTTTTTCGTTGTGGGAGCGTTCGCCCCATAGCCTCCGGTGGCAGGCCGCCCCGGCCGCCGACGTCAAGACCGCCAATGGCGTCCTGGCGTGGACAACGGATGCCGGAACAGGGGATAGGTCCGTATAGGGCATCCCCTACGC
>JANOOM010000344.1:0-1551 GCA_031421335.1 Armatimonadota bacterium | reverse complement strand
GACCCCGCCCGCTTCGGGAGCAAGCCATGACGACCGTCGTTCTCACCATCGCCGGCTCGGACCCAAGCGGGGGGGCCGGCATCCAGGCAGACCTGCGGACCTTCGCCGCTCTGGGCGTCGTCGGCGTCTCCGCCATCACGGCCCTGACGGTGCAGAACACTCTCGGCGTCCAGGCCGTCTACCCCGTCCCCGCCGACGTGCTGACCACCCAGCTTGAAGCCATATTCAGTGACACGAAGGTTCAGGCCGTCAAGATCGGCATGCTCGGCGGGGCCGGCCAGGTCCGCGCCGTCGCCGCCGCCCTCCGCAAGTACAGACCGCCGAACGTGGTTCTGGACCCCGTTCTCGCCTCGACGGGCGGCATCCCGCTCCTAGATGAAGAAGGGCGTGCGGCCCTTCTGACGGAGCTAATACCGCTGTGCGACTTGGTGACGCCAAATCTCGCCGAAGCCCAAATGCTGACGAGCCAGACCGTCGGTGACTTGGACACGATGCAGGCTGCTGGCGAGTGGCTGATGGGGCGGGGAGCGAGGGCTGTTCTTGTGAAAGGTGGTCATCTTGCGGGTGAGCCTGTTGATCTACTTGTCCAGCAAGGTCTCGGTCCGACACAGTATAGGGGTCACCGGATTGAGACCGAAGATACACATGGCACGGGCTGCCTCCTGTCCTCTATCTTAGCCGCTTACCTCGCCGCTGACGGCTCTCTAGAAGAAATGATTGGGGAAGCCAAGTCACTCCTGACGCTTTCACTACAACATCCCGTTCGGATCGGCAAAGGGCGCGGCTACCCGTCTGTGGAGCGCGGGGTTCAGCACCTGGGAGTTCAAATGACACACGCGCAGCGCCTCGCCCTGTTGAGAGGCATTTACGTTGTCACCGACACCGTAATCCAGACCGACCATACCCAGGAAGACATTCTGGCAGCCGCAACCGGTGGCGGGGCATGTGCCGTACAGGCCCGTGAGAAGTCTTTGTCAACCCGCGCCCTGACTGATCTGGCGACTGGACTGGTCAGCCGAGGAAAGAGCAAAGACACGCTGATTATTGTCAACGACCGTGTTGATGTTGCCCTGGCCTCGAATGCCGATGGCGTTCACCTCGGCCCGGACGACATGGCGCCCGCCGACGCCCGCCGCCTGCTGGGGCCGGACAAACTGGTCGGCGTCTCGGTCGCCACCGTGGAAGAGGCCCGCGTCGCCGCGCCGTATGCGTCGTACTTCGGCGTCGGGGCCATCTTCGGCACCATGACGAAGTCGGACGCGGGGGCGGCGATCGGGGTCGGGAGGATCGGGGAGATCAAGGCGGCCTTCCCGAGCATCCCGGTCGTCGCCATCGGCGGGATCAATGCCGGGAACATCGGTGAGGTCGCCCGAGCGGGTGCGGACGCCGCCGCCGTGGTCTCCGCCGTGGTCGCCGCGCCGGACATGGAGGCGGCGACACGCGAGCTGGTGGCGCTGTTTGCGGCGGGGAAGGTTCCTTCCTGATTCCTCTCCCCGGCACTTGTGCCGGGGAGAGGGGATCAGGCACTCAACCCCCGATGATGCCGCGCAC
>JANOOM010000343.1:0-5400 GCA_031421335.1 Armatimonadota bacterium | reverse complement strand
GACGATAATACCGAGGCCGGATGTCCTTGTCCCCAGGGGGTCCTCTCCTGGGACTGAGTTCTCTGTCCGAAGGACACCGTTCCTAGCGAGTGGTTTTCAACCACTCGTTCGGGCAGCGTGTCAGGCTTGCGTAACAGCAGTTAGGACTTTCGCTTAGGCTCCTGTAGAGGCTGTGATAGCCGTGAGGGCGACAGAAACGTTTTTGTCAACCTGTTGACGCAGCCGGCCCCGGCCCTTTCGGACCGGGGCCGTCTGCACTCCAGGGCCGTCTGCACCACTGTATACACTTGGCCTTGGATCAGCTCGTCCCGAACTCAAGAACCACGCGCGAAGCCACATCCCCGCGTGCCAGTCGGTCGAGGACTTGATTGATCGCCGAAAGAGGCTGCATCTCAATGTCGGCCTTGACCTTACCTTCGGCGGCGAACGCCAGCGCTTCGGCCATATCCTGGCGGGTGCCGACAAACGACCCGCGAATGGTGATGCAGTTCGCCACGACATCGAAGAGCGGGACTGGAAACTCTCCAGGCGGCAGCCCGACCAGCACGCAGGTTCCGCGCTTGCGCGTCATGGCGACGCCCTGCTGAAAGGCTTCCAGGGAGGATGCGGTAATCAGTACCCCATGGCCTCCCCCCTCGGTCGCCGCTTTCACAGCCTCCACCGGGTCGCCATTCCCGGCATTGACCACGCAGTCGGCACCGAGACGGGTGGCATGGGCAAGTTTACCGTCATCAATGTCAATCGCGCAGACTTGAAGACCCATGGCCTTGGCATACTGGACCGCCAGATGCCCGAGGCCACCGGCACCCGAAATGACGATCCATTCTCCAGGACGCACAGCGGCTTCTTTGATTCCCTTGTAGGTCGTGATGCCCGCACAGATGATCGGCGCGGCCTCAGTGGCCGCAAGTCCGGCCGGCACATGAGCGACATAGTCCGGGTTGGCCAGAATGTACTCGGCGAAGCCGCCGTTCCGCGTGTAACCGCCGAACTGCGCCTCAGCGCAGACCGTTTCCCACGCCGACAGGCAGTATTCGCAGTGCCCGCAGGCCGAGTAGAGCCAGGGCACTCCGACCCGATCGCCCTCTTTGACGACTGTCACGCCTGCCCCAACAGCGGCAACCAGCCCGATGCCTTCATGGCCGGGGATAAACGGGAGGGAGGGCTTCAATGGCCAGTCGCCGCGCACCGCATGGACATCCGTGCCACAAACTCCGCAAGCCTCGGTCTTGACCAGGATCTGACCGGCTGCAGGCGTGGGGATGTCCCATTCCCGAAGCACCAAAGGCTTTCCGAATTGTTCGACAACGGCGGCCTGCATTTTTTGTGTCATAGTCACTTTGCTCTCGCTGGTGCTCATGCTGCTCGGATCAGCTTTTTGTTCACAAACTCGCCGAGACCGAGATCGGAGAATTCTCGCCCATGGCCCGAGTTCTTGACGCCGCCGAAGGGCGGCTCTAACATGGTGCAGGTCGCCTGGTCACTTGACAAAGGTTCTGAGACCCTGTCGAGAGAAACGTTCTTCAGAAATGTACTTCCAGATCGCGCCGCGTTCATCTCCTTTGCCTTGCCTTGCGGCGTGGCTATGCGTCGGCGAGAAGCTTCAATTCCTGGCGGGCGGCTTCCGCCGATGACGCCGGGTTCTGTCCAGTGATCAGATTGCCATCGGTCAAAACAAAAGACGACCAATCCGGCCCCTTCGAGTAGAGACCGCCCAGGCGCTTCAATTCGTCTTCGACCAGGAACGGAACGATCTTTGAGAGCTGCACTGCATCTTCCTCGGAGTCGCTGAACCCGGTCACGCGCTTTGCCTTGACCAGAGGAGACCCGTCTTCGGCCTTCACATGGCGCAATACGCCCGGCGCATGGCAGACCAGGGCCACCGGCTTTCCCGCGGCGTGGAAGGACTCGATCAACGCGATCGACAACTTATCCTCGGCCAGGTCCCACAAGGGGCCATGTCCGCCGGGGTAAAAGACCGCGTCAAAGTCTTCTGCGGAGACACTGGATAGCTTCACGGTTTGTGCCAGCGCCTGCTGCGCGCCCGCATCCTGTTTGAAGCGGGCGGTGTCCGCGGTCTGCGCGGTGGGGTCGTCGCTTTTGGGATCGAGTGGCGGCTGCCCGCCCTTGGGAGAAGCCAACGTGATGCCGACCCCGGCATCGTGGAATATGTAATAAGGGGCGGCAAACTCCTCCAGCCAGAACCCGGTCTTCTTGCCCGTATTGCCCAGCTCGTCGTGCGAAGTAAGCACCATCAAAATTTTCATCTCTGTGTCCTTTTCCATCGTTCTGAAACGCTCCTTGCAGCACCCTGTCTGGAGCGGCTGGATTTGCAGCGCGTCGCTGCTGACATGCACCACTGGCTTACCAAAGCTCTTCCCCACCATCATACCCACAAATGCCTCGGGCGCATTTTCCAAGCCTTCCACCATCTGCTCGCGATACTTGATGGCTCCCGAAGCAACCCATGCGGACATTTGCTTCAGCAGCATACCCATTGCCTGGGGGAAAGAGGAGAGGAGTGTCTAGTTTCAGTCGGCAAGTGTTTTCTGCTATACTGAGCCATGTCTGAACCCACCGCCTCCTCGTCTGCTCCGCCGTCCTGCCCGTCCTGCGGTCTGACGACCAAGCAGCACCGGGCCGGGACCAACCCCTCCGGGACCGCGCGGCGCGAGTGCCGACACTGCGGGCGCACCTACACGCCCGACCCGAAGACGCGCGGCTACGCTCTCGCCTTGCGCCGAGCCGCCCTGCGGATGTATGTGGACGGCCTTAACTTCCGGCGCATCGCCCGCCACCTGTCGGTCCACCCCCAGACCGTCATCAACTGGGTGGACGCCGCCGCCGTCTGCCTGCCCGCGCCCCCAGCGCCCCAAGAGCGGCAGGAGGAGAAGACGGTCGCGGTGCTGGAACTCGACGAGCTGTACACGTTCGTGTCTAAAAAAAAGAGCAAGCCTACGTCGTGACGTGCGTGGACCGGGCCTCGCGCTGCGTCCTGGGGTGGCGCGTACTCTGGGAACGGGACGCAGATGCTCTCCAGAAGGTCGTGGACGACGCGCTGCCCGCCCGCCGCTACTTCAGCGACGGGTTCAACGTGTACCCAACCCTGATCTACGCCCCCGGCACCCACGCGGTCGCGCCGGGCAAAAGCCAGACGTTCAGCGTCGAGGGCGACAACGCGGAACTGCGGCACTATCTGGCGCGGCTGGGGCGCCGGAGCCGCTGTTTCAGCCGGTGCCTGTGGGCGCTGGCGCGGGCGGTGGCCCTGTTCGTGTACGCCTGGAACCGGCGGCAGCGGTTCAAGCGCCAGTTCCCGAAGCTGCCCGCGCACGTCTGTGATTTCGTTGCCGACTTAATCTAGACACTCCTTGTTTAAGGTCTGTTGAAGATTTCCTGCCCGCCGACCTGCGCTTGACAAAGGCTCTGAGGGGAAGTTATAATACACACTGGTACACACGATGATGTTTCTCCTGCTGCGCTCAACACTTGCGACCCTGATCGCCTTCGGCGGCGGGGCGCTCGGAATTGTCCTGGGCCGCCTCGCCCCGCACCGCTTGAACGTGCTGGTCTATGCCGCCATGGGGGCGCTGCTGGCCGTCACGCTGCTGGACGTGCTGCCGGACGCCAAGGCGCTGCTGTCCTGGCCGCTCTTTGTGCTGTCGGGGGCGAGCGGCTACGCCCTGTTCTGGGCCTTGGGGAAGTACGTCTACCACCTGTGCCCCGCCTGCTCGGTGGGCGCGTTCGACCAGGCGACGACGGACCGCCTGGGGCAGACGGTGGTCCTGCTGATGCTCGCTTTGGGCGTCCACAGCGCAATGGACGGCGTGGCGGTCGTGGTGGGGGACGCGGTGGCGGGCCGCCCGAACATCGCCCTGCTGCTGGCCATCTCGTTCCACAAGTTCCCCGAGGGGCTGGCCCTATCTCTGCTGCTGCTGGGGGCGGGCTACAAGCGCCGGACGGCCTTGCTGTGGACCTTCGGCATCGAGTCCGCCACGGAATTGGGGGCATTGCTGGCCGTGTTCGGCCTGCGCGACCTGTCCCCTTTGGGGTTGGGCCTGCTGTTCGCCCATGTCGGCGGCGGCTTCGTGTACCTCGTCGCGACGACGCTGGGCTTGTTCAGCAGGCGGCACAGCGGGCGGCCCGCTGAGGGACCGTCCACTCCCTTCTTCGCAAGCGGCGGGCTGGCGTTCGCAGTGATGGCGGGGCTGATCTGGGGGCTGCGGCGGTGGGTGCCGTGAGAGGGGGCCTGACTATGAAGCGATTAAACTTTACATTCGACGACGAGACGGTAGAGCTGCTGGAGCAGATCGCGGGGCGCTACTACCACGGCAACAAGTCGCTGACCGTGCGGGCCGCCCTGGAGTCGCTGGCGACCCACTTGGGCCACGCGGGCTGGGTGGTGACGGGCTACGCACCCGCCGTGCTAGGCCAGGAGGAAAGCTGCCACTCGTGCGGCACGGCGTTCGCGGAAGGAGAAGTACTGTATCGGCCGGTGTTCGGGCGCGGCCTGTCGCCGGATGCCCTGCCCGCCATCCCACAGGAGAACTGGCTGGACTGCTCGCGGTGCGTCGAGGGGCGGGGGAAGTAGGAGAGGTGGGAGAAGCAGGAGAGGTGGGAGAAGCAGGCGGGGAGGGCGAGGATGGGAAGGGAGGGCGCGATGAATCGCGCCCCTACAAGGGCGTCACAGCGTCCACGCGCAGGACGCCGGTCTTCCGCCCGAGGCGGTACGTCACGCGCACGTTCTGGTGGAACTTGGGCAGCCATTTGCTTGAGGGCGGCAGGGCGTAATAGCTTTGGCGGTTGTCGAACTCGACCGTAACAGCGTTGAACAGCCCGCTCCCACCCTGGCTGACGGGGGAAATCTGGCAGATGGAAACGATGCCAGGCACGGTCCGGGCCACCGTCCCGGCGAAGTCTGCCCTCTCCTGCCCGCGCAGCCAGGCCGGCAGGACGCCGAGCAGGCCGGCCAGCAGCAGCGCGCAGCCCAAAAAGACCGCGAGGGACTTGGCATCAAAATGGAGCAGGTTCCGCCAGGGGACCGGCCCGAGGTCAGGAGTATCGTCTTGCATTTTCGTCCTGTCTGTTCTCTGACAGAAGGAGACGGCCCCGGCTTCTTTGAGAAACCGGGGCCGTCTCCGTGTCGGGCATCGGGGAAAGCGGGAAGGACAGGATTCGAACCTGCGATACAAGTTTACCCTGTATAACTCATTAGCAGTGAGCCGCTTTCGACCACTCAGCCACCTTCCCCCAGTCTTCCTGAGGCTTACCCAAACATCTTACCATATGCGCGCGAAAAGCGCAAGGGGATTTTTTGTGGGCGGGCGCTGGCTCTTCCGGACCTTACCCCGGCGCGAGCGCCGACCCTTCCCTGTTAGGGAAGGGTGAAGACAGTGGCGGGAG
>JANOOM010000342.1:0-5207 GCA_031421335.1 Armatimonadota bacterium | reverse complement strand
CCCTGGCCCAGCGGCAGATGGTGGGGCTGGCCCGCGCTTTGTCTCATAAAAGCCGCCTGCTGATCTTGGACGAGCCGACGGCGTCCCTGTCCGCCCGCGAGACTGAAACTCTGTTCCGTATCCTGAGGCAGCTCCAAAGCGAGGGCGTCGCTGTCCTCTATATCAGTCACCGCTTGGAAGAAGTGTATGCCCTGGCGAGCCGGGCCACGATCCTGCGCGACGGGCGCCTGGTGGGCACCTACGCCCTCACCGACCTGGGGCGGGACGAGATGGTCCGCAAGATGGTGGGGCGCGAGCTGCAAGCCGAAGAAGCGTTCGAAGCGCCCGCGCCAGAGGGAGCAGTTCTGCTGGACGTGCGCGGGCTGGGCCGGGGCGGGCAGTTCCGCGACATTTCTTTCACCGTCCGAGCCGGCGAAATCGTCGGCCTTGCGGGCCTTGTCGGCGCGGGCCGGTCGGAGGTCGCCGAAGTGATCTTCGGGGTCGAAGCGCCGACATCCGGCACGGTGACGGTCGCGGGCGCATTGCTCACGCCCGGCTCGGTCGCCGCCGCCGCGGCGCGCGGCGTCGCCCTGGTCCCCGAGGACCGGCAGCAGCAGGGGCTAGTGCTGCCGCTGTCGGTCGGGCAGAATTTACTGCTGGCCGTGCAGGGATCGCTGACCAGGGCCGGCTTCCGGTCACCGGCGCGGGAGAAGAGCGTTGTTGGCGAGCTGATGCAGTCTCTCGGGGTCAAGGCTGCCGGGCCGGACGCGGCGGCCAGCACGCTCTCGGGCGGCAACCAGCAAAAGCTCTCGCTGGGCAAGTGGCTAGCGACGGAGCCTCGCGTCCTGCTTCTCGACGAGCCGACGCGGGGCGTGGACGTGGGCGCGAAGGCGGAAGTCTACCGCCTGGTCCGCCGGCTGGCGCGGGAGGGCATGGCGACCTTGCTGATCTCCTCGGATCTCCCCGAGATATTGGCCCTGAGCGACCGTATTCTGGTCATGCGCGAGGGGCGGATGGCGGGTGAACTGCCGCGGGCGGGGGCGACGGAGGAGAAAATCTTGGCCCTAGCGCTGCCGGGCGGGGCGGGGGAAACGCCATGACGCCCCCCACGACTCAAGTGAAGCCCGCGCTCCGGGTGGCCTGGCGGCGCGAGTGGGGCGTGCTGGGCCTGCTGCTGCTGACGCTGCTGGGCGTCGGGCTGGTCAACCCGGCCTTCGTCGCGCCGGGCAACCTACGCGACATGCTGACGTCGTCGGCCCCGACCATCATCGTCGCCTGCGGGCTGACCTTCGTGATCATCCTGGGCGAGATAGACATCTCGGTCGGCGCGCAGCTCGGCCTTCTGGCGGCCGTGCTGGGGCAGCTCACGTCCCCCACCCACGCGCACTGGCCCGTCTGGGCGGGCGTCAGCCTGACTTTGGGGCTGGGCGCGCTTTTGGGGCTGACCAATGGGCTACTGGTGACGGCGGGCCGGATGCCGTCCATCATCGTGACCTTGGGGATGCTGACGATCCTGCACGGGGTCCAACTGACATTGCTGAACGGGTCGGAGATCACGGACATGCCGCCAGACCTGCGCGCCCTGGGTCTGGGGACGTTTCTTTCTGTCCCGTACAGCGTGTGGGCCGCTTTGCTTGTGACCCTGCTCGCGGTCGGGCTGGCGCGCGAAACTCCTTTGGGGCGGCGCTTGTATGCGGCGGGCAGCAACCCGGAGGCGGCGCGGCTCTCCGGGCTGTCCCGGCCCCGCTTGGAGCTGTTCGCGTTCACCCTGACCGGCTTCCTGACGGCCCTGGCCGCCGTCGTCAGCGTGCCACGGCTTTCGGTCATCGAGTCGGGCGTCGGATCGGGCTTCGAGTTATTGGTGGTCACCTGTGTGGTGGTCGGTGGGACGTCTATCAGCGGTGGGCGTGGGACGATCCTCGGGTCGGTGCTGGCCGCCCTGCTGCTCGGCCTGGTGCGGCCCATGCTGGTCTTTTTGCGGCTGGGCGAGTCGGCAGCCTACTGGGAGCGTGCCATCCAGGGCCTCTTCATCCTGGCCGCCGTGCTGGCCGACCACCTGGGACGCCGGGCCGGGCGGAGGGGCGGGCCATGACTGCGACTGTTCGGCGCTTCCTGGCATCGGTCCGGCAGGAGGCCGTCCTGCTGCTGCTTTTGGCCGGTCTGCTGACGGCGGCGGCCCGCCTTTCCCCCGCGTTCCTGTCCGCGCCCGCGCAGGCCGAGCTGTCCACGCACGTCTGGGAGCTGGCGCTGCTCGCCCTGCCGATGACTTTGATCATCCTGACGGCGGGCATTGACCTGTCGGTCGGCTCGACCATGGCCCTGTCCGCCGTCGTATTCGGGCTGAGTTTCGCGCACGGCGTCCCCGTCTGGTTGTGCGCCTGTTTCGCCCTGCTGACCGGCACGGCGGCGGGCCTGCTGAACGGCGTGTTCATCGCTTACGTCCGGGTTCACCCGCTGATCGTCACATTGGCGACTCTGGCCGCCTACCGGGGCATCGCCGAGGGCATCAGCCTGGGCAGGCCGTTTTCGGGCTTTCCGGCAGGCTTCACGCGGCTGGGGCTGGGGACTCTGCTGGGCCTGCCCATCCCCGGCGTCCTGTTCTTGGTGGCCCTGCTGGTGACGGCGGTTGGGCTGGCGCGGACGCCGCTGGGCCTGCGCCTATCCGCTATCGGCTACAATGAGACGGCGGCGCGGTACTCGGGGCTTGCCGTCACGCGCATCAAGCTGTGGCTCTACACTGCCTCCGGGCTGACGGCGGCGGCGGCCGCCCTGCTGTTCGTCGCCCGCCGCAACACGGCCAAGGCGGACCTCGGGACGGGCATGGAATTAGACGTCATCACCGCTGTGGTATTAGGCGGCACCAGTATCTTTGGCGGGCGCGGGCGCCTGCTGGGGACGGTGCTGGGCGTCCTGCTCATCCACGAGACGCGCGAGTTCGTGGCCTGGCAGTACGCGCGGGACGAGCTGAACTTGATCGTCATCGGCGCGCTGCTCCTCTTGTCGGTGCTGGCCGATAGCCTGCTCACGCCGCGCAAACGGTAGCGCGGGCCGAGAAATCGCGCCCCTGCAGTTCCTTGCCTCTCTTATTCCCTCTTACCCCCCAGAATTGGGGGCTGGGGCGCGATCTGAACACATCAACGGAGAACCCATCATGCCGACCATCACACGCGCTTTCCCACTCTTCCTGCTCGCCGGGGCTGTCTTTGCTTCCGGCTGCGGCCAGCACGCCGGCACGTCCCCCGGCGGTGGCACTGCCGCGACCGGCGGCAAGCGGGTCAGCGTTTATCTGCTGCCCAAGAAAAAAGGTATCGCTTACTTTTCCTCCTGCAACGACGGCGCCCAGCGGGCTGCCAAGGAACTGGGCGACGTAGACCTGACCTACGACGGTCCCACCGACGGGGCGGCCGAAAAGGCCGCCTCACTCATCGAGACCTGGACCCTGAAGGGCGCGGACGTCATCGCCATCTCGCCCAACGACCCCAGCGTCCTCGCGCCCGCCATGATGGCGGCCAAGGCCAAGGGCGTTCATGTGCTGACCTGGGACGCCGACGGCCAGCCCGGTACGCGCGACTTCTTCGTCAACCAGGCCACGTCCGAGCAGATCGGGGACGCCCTCGTTGACACGATGGTCAAGGACCTAGGCGGTCCTGACAAAGCAGTGGGCAAGGTCGCCGTCGTCACGGCGACGCTGACGGCGGCCAACCAGAACGAGTGGATCAAGTACATCAAAGCGCGATTGCGAAAATACCCCAAGCTGGAACTGGTCGCCGTCAAGCCCTGCAACGAGGACCAGAACGTGGCCTTCCAGGTAACGCAGGACCTCATCAAAACGTATCCCGATCTGAAGGGCGTCTTCGGCATTAGCTCCGTCGCCTTTCCCGGCGCCGCCGAGGCCGTCAAGCAGTCCGGCAAGGGCGGGCAGGTCTTGGTGACCGGCCTTTCCACGCCTAACGCCATGAAAGCGTATGTGCAGGACGGCACGGTCAAATCGGTCATCCTGTGGAACACCCAGGATTTGGGGTATCTCACTGTATACGCCGCCGAGGCCGTGGCGACCGGCAAGCTGAAGTCGGGCGCGACGAGCCTCAAAGCGGGACGGCTGGGCGAAAAGAAGATCGTCGGCGATAACATCCTGCTGGGCGATATTCTGATCTTTAACAAGGATAACATCGGCAAGTACGATTTCTGAACATGCGCGTTTTAGTGGTTGAAGACGAAGAAAAAGTCGCCTCGTTCTTGAAGCAGGCGCTGGAAGAGTCCGGCTACGCCGCCGACGTCGCCCGCGACGGGCAGGCCGGGCTGGACCGGGCGCGAACGGCGGAGTACGACCTCATCGTGCTCGACCACCTGCTGCCCGGACTGTCCGGGCGCGAGGTCTGCCGCCTGCTGCGAGCGGAGGGGAACACGGCCGCCGTCCTGATGGTGACGGCGCGCGACGGCCTGGAAGACAAGGTGGCCGGGCTTGACGCCGGCGCGGACGACTACCTCACCAAGCCGTTCTCCCTTGACGAGCTGCTGGCCCGTCTGCGCGCCCTGCTGCGCCGGCGCGAGGGGCGCGGGACGGCCCTGCTGACTGTGGAGGACCTGACCCTGGACCCGCGCACGCGCCTGGCCCGGCGGGCGGGATTGCCCTTCGATCTGAGCGCCCGTGAGTACGCCCTGCTGGACTATCTGATGCGGAACGCCCACCGCCCCGTGACGCGCGGCATGATCGCCGAACACGTCTGGGGCTTCGACTTCGATAACGGCTCGAACGTCATAGACGTCTACATCAGCTATTTGCGCGCCAAAATAGACCGCGATCACGACCGCAAGCTGATCCGCACCCTGCGCCATGTGGGGTATCAGCTCGGATGATGTCTCGGCTGCCCGCGTGGACGAGGTCATTGCGGTTCCGGCTCACCGCCTGGTCCCTGCTGACCGTGGCTCTGATCCTGCTGCCCGCCGGCGCGCTCTGCTACGGGCTGGTCAGGGCCTCACTCGTGCGCGAGGCCGATCAAGCGCTCGCAGGCGGCGCGGCCCTCGTCCTGCATCAAATCGAGGACCCGGAGGACGACAAGCCTTTGTCCGGCCCCGTCGCCGCCGTGGCCGCCGCCCGGCTCGCCCCGGCCGCCCTGCCGGGCGTCGGCTCCGATCCCCTCTATCTCCGCCTGGCCTCCGCCCGCACGGGGCAGACGGCGTCCCTCTCCTTGGACCTCGCGCCCCAATCCCTCTTCATTGCCTCGCTT
>JANOOM010000341.1:0-2149 GCA_031421335.1 Armatimonadota bacterium | reverse complement strand
CTGATGCCCGGCGTGAAGCCGCCGTAGCCATCGGAGAGCACGTCGGAGGCGGGCAAGATGCCGTCGGTATCGTACCAGTAGTTGCCCGTCGGATCGTTCTTGCGGAGGCACATCCCAGGCCGGTGCGTCGCTTCTCAGGCTGCTACACCTGTCGCGGGTATGCCTTTGGGGCTATGGATTTAGCCGCGTTGTCCCGAAGATGAGGACATGATACCCCTCTCCTGCCCCCACTGCGGCTCTGCCGCCCTTATCAAGTTCGGCACCAATCGCTCCGGCACACCTCGCTGCCGCTGCCACGGCTGTGGGCGCACTTTCACGCGCAGCCCCAAGAGCCGGGCCATGACGCCCGAGCGCGAGGCGCTGATCCTGGGCGCCCTGCGGGAGCGCCTCTCCCAGCGCGGCATCGCCCGCGCCCTCAAGGTCGGGCGCCAGACCGTGCGCGCCGTGCGTAAAAAGGGGCGGCCCGCTTGATGGAGCAGCCCACGCCGCCGGTGGCCGCGTCCGAAGGCGATGTGATCGAGTTCGACGAGCTGTGCCTGCGCCAGTCACCGCCCCTGTGGCTGTGGGTGGGCGTCTCGCGCCAGACCCGCCAGGTGCTCGCCGTGGCGCTGGGCGACCGCACCGACGGGACGCTTGCGCGGGCCTGGGCACAGGTGCCGGCAAGCTGCCAGGGCAGGCCCGTCTACACCGACCACTCGGGGGCCTATGGTCGCGTGCTGCCGGCGGGTCAGCACCACCCGTGCGACAAGGGGAGCGGCCTGACCAGCATCGTGGAGAGCCTCAACACCAAGTGGCGTCAGCGCCAGTCGGGGCTGGTGCGCCGCTCGTGTGGGGTCCGCCCGAGGATAGCGGCGGACCTGTCCGAGCGCTTCGGGCTGTTGGTAGACGAGCACAACCGCCAGAGCGCCCGACACTGGCAGCGCCGTCGGGCCGAGGCCCAGGCAGCAACGCAGTCAAGCCTATAGCCCCCATAGCCGTTGCGAGTCCACGACCTTCGGCGGCGCGTTTCACGCGAGGCATACAACCGGATTAATCGTGCTGCCTGCCTCTTTTCCATCCCCGACCCCGTCCGTGATGCCGTGCATGACGCGCGTGAGTACCGCAACGCCGTCGTGCATCCCGGCGGCACTTGGATCGCCTCCCTCTCGATTCGTCAGGCCCGGAGCGTTTTGAACCGCTTCCTGAAACCCCTCCCCTAGCCACAATCTTTCGGTGGCTTTTGATCCCTCCGCACATTTCCAAGCCCCCACGCAGGACTCCGCGCCGACCGTAGCGAAAGACGAGGGCAACGCTGTCTTTTACGACAAGGAGCATCCCTGATGACCGCAACGCTGGAAAAGAACATAATCGGAGACGTGATCGGAGACGTGGAACTGGAACAGGGCGCGACGCCCGACGTGCGGGAGGAAGAGCAGTCGGGCCACATCGCCCACTCGAAGTCGGCGGAGGAGAAGGGCCTGCCGGGGCTGATGCGCCGGCCCATCAAGGTCACGGTCATGGGGGCCGGGTCCGGGTTCACCCCCACCCTCGTGCGCGACGTGCTGCAAATCCCCGGCGAGCAGGGCGGGACCATCGCCCTCGTGGACATTGACCCCAATCGCCTGGACACGATGCACAAGCTGATCCAGAAAGTCACCGAGTTCCAGGGCAAGACGAACTGGAAGGTGGAGTCGTCTACGGACCGCACCGAGGTGCTGGCCGGGAGCGACTACATCATCATCTGCGTCGAGGTCAGCGGGACCGGCACCGTCCGCTTCGACAACGACATCCCCCTCAAGTACGGCATCTCCCAGTGCATCGGGGACACCATCGGGCCGGGCGGGCTGTTCAAGTCACTCAGAACGATCCCTGTGTGGCTTGACATCTTGCAGGATGCCGAGAGGCTCTGCCCGCAGGCCATCGTCCTGAACTATACCAACCCCATGTCCATGATGTGCCTGGCGGCGGCCCGGACCTCGTTCCTGCCCGTCGTCGGTCTGTGCCACTCGGTCCAGGGGACGGGGCACCTGCTGGCGGGGCGCGCGAACATCCCCTACGAGGAGATGGTCTGGGAGTGCGCGGGCATCAACCATTTGGCCTGGTTCACAAAGCTGGAGCACCGAGGCGAGAGCCTGTACCCCCTGCTGATGGAGAAGGCCCAGAACGACGT
>JANOOM010000340.1:0-2235 GCA_031421335.1 Armatimonadota bacterium | reverse complement strand
CGCGCCAACAAGTTCACAAAACCTGCCTTCGCAGGTTAAGATTATAAGATCGGAGATCTGAGTCCACGCAGGTGGACTTTGTGCCTTTGTTGGCGCGGTTTCAACCGCCCGCGCGGCTTTCCATGCAGCCTCTAAGAACCCCAGTGCGCGACGCGGGGGCGGTTTTGAGACCACTCAAAGCCGCCCCCGCGTTTTTTGTCCGTCTTCCCCTCCTTGCATTCCCCCACGCGCTTGTGTCATAATTGGCACGGAAAAGGCGAAACGGACGCACGAACTGTAATGCACGAATTGTGGCACAACGTACTGAAGTGGCTGGTCGGGGTCAACGCCCTGGGCCTGGCGGGGGACGCCTGGGACGCGGCGCGGGCCGGGGCGGACATCCTCATCGTCGCCTACCTGATCTACCGCCTGATGATGCTGGCGAAGGGGACGCGCGCCTGGCAGATCGTCACCGGGCTGATCGTGTTCGTCGGCATGCTGCTGTTCTCCACCTGGGCGCGCTTGTCCGCACTCTCCTGGCTCCTCCAGCAGATCCTCCCGCTCGGCCCGGTCGCCATCGTCATCCTGTTCTACCCGGAGCTTCGGCATGCCCTGGAAGAAGTCGGCCGGCTTGGCTTCTGGGGCAAGGGCTTCAAGGGGCTGGACCGCGAGAACTTGTCTTCCATGGTCGGCGAGATCGTCCTGGCCGCCGAAAGCCTCTCCGACAAGAAAATCGGCGCCCTGCTCGTCTTGGAGCGCGAGACCGGCCTGAACTTCATCATCGAGACCGGCACTCTCATCAACGCCGAAGTCAATCACGACCTGCTCTGCACGCTTTTTTACCCCGGCTCTCCGCTGCACGATGGGGCCGCCGTCATCCGCCGGGACCGCCTCATCGCCGCCGGCTGCACCCTGCCGCTGTCTGAGAGCCGCGAGGTCCAGGGGATGCAGGTCCACACCCGCCACAAGGCTGCGCTGGGCATTTCGGAGCAGAGCGATGCCCTGGTCGTGGTCGTCTCCGAGGAGACCGGCATCATCTCACTCGCCTTTGAAGGCAAGATGGCGCGCGGCCTGCGCGACGACGGCCGCCTGCGCGACCTTCTCATCCGCGAGTACACCGGCCGCGTCCAGCCCAGTGTCCGCCGCCGCCGCGGCTTCATCCGGCCCCGCGCCGACCGGGAAAAGCCGGCGGCCCCGCCCAAAAGAGAAGCGCCCCGAGCCGTGCCCGACCCGGTCCGCCTGACCGAACCCGCGCCTGAGCCGGCCGCGGGCGCCGAGACGCGCGGCTAGCCGCTCCTTAGGACACACCATGCTCCTCTTCCTCCAGCGCGCCTTCCGCCACAACTTCGGGTACAAGCTGCTTTGCTTCTCCTTCGCCGTCGTCCTGCACTTCTACGTCGCCGGGCTGGGCAGCGCCCGTCCGCCGCACATCCTGGTCCTGCCGCTGACAGTCCGCAACCTGCCGCCGAACTTGATCGCGGACGACAAAGCGCTGCCGCCCGTGACGGTCACGCTCGACGGTCCCCCCGACCAGATCAGCCGCCAGACCGACACGACGGTCACCGCCTGGGTGGACCTCTCGCACGCCCGCGCCGGCCAGACGCCTCCCCTGGCCGTCCACCTCGCCGGTCTGCCCGCCGATGTCACGGCCGAAAGCGACCCGCACCCCGTCACCCTGCTCTTGCAGACCCGCCGCCGCCGCCAGATGCCCATCAGCGCCGATGATATCGGCGTCGCGCCTGCCGCCTACGCCTTCACCGCGCCGGTCATCACCCCGCATGAGGCCGTCATCACCGGCACCCGCGAGAGTGTCAACTCGGTCGCCCGCCTGGTCGCTCAGGCCGACCCCGACCAGGCCCCCGGCGCGGTGGACGGCGACTTCACCACGGTCGCCCTCGACCGGGCCGGTAGCCCCGTCGGCGACGTTTCCGTCACGCCGCCGATCGCCCATGTTCGCCTCGAGATCACGCGCGCCCTGGCCCACAAGACCCTGGTCGTCAGCGCCGATGTCAAGGGAACCCTGCCCGCCGGCTACCGCTTCGGCAACGTCGAGGTCGCACCCGCCACCATTATCGCCGAAGGCCGCCCTGAGCGACTTGCCCCCGTCGGCACCCTTTCTACCCAGCCCGTGGACGTCTCCGGGGCCACCGCCGACATCGTGCGCCGCGTGGCACCCTTGGCCCCACTCGGCGTCACGCTCACGCTGCGTGGCCCGATCACCGTCACCGTCCACGTCATCGCGCCCCCCGCGCCGCC
>JANOOM010000339.1:0-2449 GCA_031421335.1 Armatimonadota bacterium | reverse complement strand
CGGCACCGGCGGCGGCACCGGCGGCGGCAGTGGCGGGAGCGGCCTGTACATCTGCACCCTCCAGCCCAAGTCCATGCGCCTGCAAGCGTTCGGTCCCGTCACGGTCATGCCGACGATCACTGGCGGCGGGTTCGTCGCAGGAAGCCAGGTCCTAATCAACGGCACGCCGGGCCTCATCCAAAGCTCGACCACGACGCAGATCGTCGTCACGTTCCCGAACACGGTGTCGGCCAAGATCGCCCAAACCATCAGCGTCCAGGTGGTCAACCCGGATGGGACCAAGTCCAACACGGCGAACTTCATCGTGTTCGACGGGCCGTTCGCGCCCAGCCTCCAGATAGACGCGGGGGACGGCGTCATCGGCCATCCGGTCAAGGACTCGGGCGGCAACGTCACACAGCTCGCCGTGGACTTCTCGCTGGACGACACCGGCGCGACGAGCGCTTATAACGTGGGCATCACCTTCCCACAACTCACGTCCGAAGTGGGGAGCATGTCTACATCCACAGTCAACCTCTTCACGGTGCCCGGCGGCGGCAAGCGCAAAATTCGGCTGGTCTTCCCCTACAACCCGGCCGACACCAGCCCGACCCTGGGCCTCAACGCCTATACCGACTACCCAGCAGGCGGGCTGAACATCGCCTTCCAGCCTATCACCGTGGGCGCCCCGGTGACCGGGCCGCTGAACGACGGCATTCCGGCGGAGTGTAACGCCAACTGACACGCGGCGACGGACCCGAAGGCTACAGGCTACAAGACAATGCATCCGAAAACCCTTACAATCACTCTGCTCGGACTCTTGCTGTCGCTGTCCCTGCTGCCGGCGCGGGCGCAGGCCCCCCAGCAGGCCGGGACCTGCGCGCGGGTGAAGATCCAGCTCAGTCAGGACGTCGCCATCACGCGGACGGCGTTCCGGGCGACCCTGACCATCGGCAACTCGCCGGCCAACGTCCCCCTCCAGAACCTCAAAGTGACGCTGGACGTCCGCGACCCGGCCAGTAACCCGGCCAACGCCGTGTTCGGCATCTCGAACCCGGTCCTCTCCGGCATCAGCGACGTCGCCGGGGCCGGGACCATCGCCCCCGGCGCGCAGGTGACGGCCGTCTGGACCCTCCTGCCGACGCGCGACGCCGCCCCGCTCGCGGACACAAAGTACACGGTCGGCGGCACGATCCAATACACCCTGGACGGGGTGAACGTCACGCTGCCCCTGTTCCCCGCCCCGATCACGGTCAAGCCCGACCCGCTGCTCCAGTTCCACTACTTCTTGCAGCACGACGTCTACGGCGACGACCCGTTCACCCCCGAGGTCGAGCCGTCCGAGCCGTTCTCCTTGGGCCTGCTCGTCGTCAACAAGGGCGCGGGGGCGGCCCACAACATGACGATCACCTCGTCCCAGCCGAAGATCGTGGACAACCAGAAGGGCCTCCAGATCGCCTTCCAGCTCCTCGGCTCCTCGGTCAACGGCTTGCCGGTGTCGCCCTCCATGACCTCTGCATTGGGCGAGATCGCGCCGGGCAAGACGGCGGTCGCCGACTTCCTGCTGCTTTCCAGCCTCCAGGGGACGTTCCTCAGCTACAGCGCTACCTTCAAGCACAAGGACGACTTGAACAACCCCCGGACCTCCATCCTGGACAGCGTGGACACGCACTTCCTGGAGCACGTCGTCCGGATCGTGGACCCCGCCGACGACGGCAAGCCCGACTTCCTGTACTTCAGCGCCGACCCGCTCTCGACCGACCTCGACCCCGCCCCGGACAGCGTCTGGAGCAGCGACGGTACGACGGCCCCGGTCTCCGTCCTGCTGAACGGGGCGGCCGACGGCGCGGCCTCCAACGCCAGCCCGACGGTGCATGTGACCGCGGCCAATGTGCCGTCCGGCTTCGTCTTCCTCCGCATGGCCGACCCCGGCCAGAACGTTTATCAGTTGTCAGGCGTGACCCGGTCCGACGGCAAGGTCATCCCCCTGGGCGACGACGCCTGGACCACGCACCGGATCATCCGGCTCAAGGGGCAGGCCCCGTTCGCCCAGAACCGCTTGTACATTTTCGACGACAACAGTACCGGCGCGTACACGCTGACTTATCAGCCCGTCACCCCCATCGTGCCCATGGTCGCCCTGACCAGCCCCCACGACGGCGACGCCTTCGGCCCGAACGCGACCCTGAACCTCGGTGCCACGGCGACAAGCGTCCAGGCCACCATCACCAAGATTGACTTCTTCGACGGCCTCACCTCAATCGGCACCAGCACCGCCGCGCCCTTCACCATCCCCTACCAGCCCGCCGCCGGCCCGCACACCCTGCTCGCCGTCGCCACCGACTTCAATGGGACGCAGGGCACGTCCCCGCCGGTCACCGTCACCGTCAGCGCCGTCGCCACCGCCCCGCCCGTCGTCCAGATTTCCGGCCCCGCCGACGGCGCCGACCTGTTCGCCCCGGCCGCCGTC
>JANOOM010000338.1:0-2396 GCA_031421335.1 Armatimonadota bacterium | reverse complement strand
AAAAATCAGGCGTCTTGAAAGACGACATGACTGACAAGCCAGAAAGCGGAGAGCGTCAGATGCGACCGAAGTCGAAACAAACTGGGGTCAGCACGCTGGAAGATGTAGCACGGCGGGCGGGCGTCGCGTCGTCCACCGCATCCTATGTCCTGAACAACAAGCCCAAGTCGATCGGCAGCGACACTCGCGAGCGGGTCTGGTCGGCGGCACGTGCGCTCAGCTACCGGCCCAATATGGCTGCCCGCTCTCTCGTGACCCGGCGCACCAATATTATCGCCTTGTGGGTCCCTGACGTGGCTTCAGCTTTCACCGCCCGTGTCATCGCCGAGAGCCAGCGACAGGTCCGTCAGAGCGGCTATGAAGTGCTGATCAGCGAGATCCACATGGCCGACCGCGAAGCTGGTATCGGGCAGGTACGAGCGGAGCCTCCCCTTGCCAGCGTGCATCCCCCCCTTTGGGATGTGGATGGAATCATCGCCTTTCTCGGCTCCGCCTGTCGGGATATCCATCTGGACAGCTTTGGAACACGCGCAACGCCTGTCGTCAGTATGGGCGCGTTCCCGCTGGACGGGACGGACTTCGTCGGGGTCGAGTTGTTCACCGGCGCACAGGCGGCGGTGCGGCGTCTGGCGGCGGGCGGCTGCCGCCGTTTGGGGTATCTGGTGCCAGCCCGTGCGAATTTCCGAGGCGATGACCGGCATGAGGCATACTGGGCGACGATCCGCGAGACTGGACTGGAATCGATCGTGATTCCGACGCACGAGAATACGCGCGCTGCCGCGCGGGCGGCGGTGTCGAGCTACCTGGAACACACCACGCCGATGGACGGCCTGTTCTGTTACAACGACGAGGCCTCCATTGGAGCTTATCGGGCCTTACGAAGCGCAGGCCTGCGTGTCCCCGACGATGTCGCCTTGATCGGGTGCGACGGGATCTCGGACGTCGAATACTTAGACTGTCCGTTAAGCACGATCGTGCTGCCCATCGAGGAGATGTGCGCGACCACATGGCGATTCTTGGAGCAGCGCCTCCAAGACCCGGCCCTGTCGCCGCAGAAGATCATCTACTCAGGTGGCCTGGAACTGCGCGAGTCCGTGCGTCCGTTGCCGCAAAAATAAGCGCCGGAAGACACGCACTCAAATGAAGCCGTAGTGAAGCCAAATGAAGCCGTAGTGAAGCGCTTCACCTGTTATGAGAGAGGATATCGCATGACGACACCGGTACTGAAGACGTCCACAGCCGCTTCCTCCCTGCCGGACCTGGACGCGGCAGACACCGTCACCCCAGAGCAGGCCCAGGCCTACCGGCGCGACGGACACGTCCTGCTGCGCGGCGTCGCCTCGCCCGCCGAGGTCGCTGCCTACCGGCCCGAGATCGTCCGCGCCGCCGACCAGTATAACACCGAGACGCGGGCGATGGCCGACCGCGACACCTACGCCAAGGCCTTCCTGCAGATCATGAACCTGTGGGCGCAGGACGAGGCCGTGCGCCGGTTCACGCTGGCGAAGCGCTTCGGCAAGATCGCCTCCGACCTGATGGGCGTGGACGGCGTCCGGCTCTACCACGACCAGGCGCTGTTCAAGGAGCCGGGCGGCGGGCCGACTCCCTGGCACCAGGACCAGTACTACTGGCCGCTGGACACCAACGACACGATCACGATGTGGATGCCGCTGGTGGACGTGCCGACCTCGATGGGGGCGCTGACGTTCGCCTCGGGGTCGCAGCGCGAGGGCTTTCTGGGTCACCTGAAGATCTCTGACGAGTCCGAGGAGCACTTCGACGACCTGGTGCGGGGGCGCGGCTTCCCGCTCGTCGTGGACGCGATGGCGGCGGGTGACGCGACGTTCCACTCGGGGTGGATACTGCACAATGCGCCAGGCAACCCTACCGACCGGGTGCGCGAGGTGATGACGATTATCTACATCGCTGACGGTGCGCACGTCACGGTCCCGGACAACCCGAACCGCGAGCGCGACATGAGCCGCTGGATGCCCGGCCTCAAGCCCGGTGACCTGGCGGCGAGCGAACTCAACCCCCTGGTCTACTCGCGGAAATAACCACCCCGCGTGTGGGAATTGCGATGCGCTCCCTCCATAGGTAGCAGAAGCCGGCCACAATCTCGCACGGGAGTGGCGTCTTCCTGAAGACACAAAGCGAAAGGAGTAGCGTTCTGGTGGCCGAGGAGATCGCGCGGCTGCGATCCAGCGGGCGTTCGCTGATCTGTGCTAACCTTTCGCCCTATGACCCGCACGAGATACGCTGGGCGACGCTCGACAAAACGGCACGAACCGCCCTATAGCCTGTCTTTTGAGAGACCAACCGAATACGACAAGGAGAAAGTTCATGCATCACCCAAATTCCCCCCGCCAACGCGCGGGCTTCACTCTGATCGAATT
>JANOOM010000337.1:0-1992 GCA_031421335.1 Armatimonadota bacterium | reverse complement strand
CCCCCCCTTAACCATAACCGCCCCCACTCATCCCGCCGAACCCCCCAACAACCCTCTCACCCCACCCTCCCGTTTCGGGAGGGTCGGCACTTGTGCCGGGGTGGGTTCGGGTACACTCTCCTCATGTCCTCCCTTCCTCTCCAAATCGGCCTCATCGGCCCGCGCGGCTTTGGCGCCTTCTGCACCGGCGCCTACCATGCCTCCGGCTCCGAGTATCCCGCCCGCGTCGTCGCCTTCGCGGGCCGCGACCACGCCAACCTCGAACTGCTGGCCGCCCAGCATGGCGTCCCCGGTGTTTACACCGACTGGCGCGCGATGCTGCGAGATCCTGCCGTCGAGGCCGTCCATATCGTCACGCCCCCAGACCAGCACGCCCAAATGGCCGTCGCCGCCCTGGAGGCCGGCAAGCACGTCTTCGTCGAGAAGCCCCTGGCGACGGCTGATGCCGACGCTGAGGCGATCCTCGTGGCCGCCAAGAAGGCCGGGAAGCACGTGGGCATCAACTTCGTCATGCGCTATGACCCGCTGTACCAGGCCGTCTTGACCATCGCCCGGTCGGGCTGGCTCGGGCCGCTCACGCACGTCGGGTTCGAGAACTATGCGTCCGACGAGGGCCTGGGCGACGACCACTGGTTCTGGGACCCGGTCGCTTCGGGCGGCATCTTCGTGGAACACGGCGTCCATTTCTTCGACATCATTGGGGCCATCGCCCGCGCGCCCGCCCTTGCCGTGCGCGGGCAGACCTGGACGCGCGGAGACGGCACCGCCAAGTCGGACCGGGTTCTGGCGACTGTGACCTATGAGAACGGAGTCGAGGCGTCTTTCTACCACGCCTTCAACCGCCCTGGCGCCTTGGAGCGTCAAGCGGCGGTCTTCGCCTTCGAGCGCGGCTTCGTCACCTTGCACGGCTGGATACCGACGGCTCTGGACCTGACGGCGATCGTGGACGACGCGGGCCGGGCAGGGCTGGAAACGCTGCTTCCAGTCGAGATCGTGGCCGGCGACGACACGCCACTCCGGGTGCGCGGCAATGGAAAAGATTTCGCCGTCTCGGCCCGCGTCCGCGCTCATTGGGACCTGGGTGGCCCCACTCCGGTCTATCTGAAGGCCGTCCAGGATGCGATGGCCGACTTTGCCCATGCCGTTCGGGACCCATCATATACGCCGCTGGTGACAGCGGCGGACGGGGCGGCGAGCCTGCGGGTGGCGAACGCGGCGCGCGCCTCGGCCCTGTCCGCGTAGGAATGCGCTTCATCGTGCCCCCGTTTTCCGCGAGGTTCAGGCCGACCCCGTTGATGGTATACTCAGCGCATCTCATGGTGCCCTTGCACCCCTGAAATATGTCAAGCAGAGAGGCTGATTTCTTATGGCGACGGAAACTTTCGATGCGATTATCCTGGGCGCGGGCCAGTCCGGCGACCCCCTCGCTCTCGCCTGGGCCGAGGCGGGTAAGCGCGTCGCCATCATCGAGCGCGACGCGGTCGGCGGCACCTGCATCAACCGGGGCTGCACTCCCACCAAGACAATGGCGGCGAGCGCCCGCGTCGCCTATCTCGTCCGCCGGGCCGCCGACTTCGGCGTCGTGACCGGGCCGGTCTCGGTGGATATGGGGAAGGTCCGGCAGCGGAAGCAGACCATCGTCGCCGACTTCCGGAAGGGCACCGAGAAGCACCTGCACGAGACCAAGGGTGTGACGCTGATCTACGGCGAGGGCCGGTTTACAGGGCCGCGAACGGTGGAAGTCGCCCCAAACGGCGGCGGCGAAACGCGGACGCTTTCCGCACCGCAGGTCTTCATTAACACGGGCGCCCGACCCACCATCCCTAAGATCGAGGGCCTGGACAGCGTGGAGTATCTTGACTCCACTTCCATTATGGATCTTGACGCCGCCCCCGAACACCTAGTCATTCTGGGCGGCAGCTACATCGCCCTGGAGTTCGGCATCGGGATGGGGTACGTGCCCGAGGAATTCAAGGCCTTTGGCGTGCCGTT
>JANOOM010000336.1:0-2145 GCA_031421335.1 Armatimonadota bacterium | reverse complement strand
GGACCCGAGGACGACGGTCCGGGCCTACTTCTACGACCAGAGCACGAACGCGGCGACCGTGACCTTGCAGCGGCGCAACGCCGACGTGCCGGGGTCGGCCTACGTCACCTTCCCCGGCTACCCGAAGGCGATCACGGGCGGCGTCAACACCTTCTACGACAACTACGACACGGGGCTGGACGTGGACACCGCCTATGACTACCGGGCCTACGCCAGCAACGTCAAGGGCCCCTCGGACTACTCGGGCGTCCTGCACGCCTTCACCGTGCCGGTCAAGCCGATCAATCTCACGGCGACGCCGTTCAGCGACACGAAGATCCGGCTCTCTTGGACCGACAACGCGAACCACACGCGCTACTTCCGCCTGTTCCGCAAGGGGCCGGGCGAGACGGCCTTCCGCGACATCGGGTACACCTACGGGGCGGGCGGCGGCAACTTCACCGGCACGGGGGCGCCCGGCAAGGGCAACGTGATCGCCGTCACCGACACCGGGCTGACCGCCAGCAGTGCCTACTCGTACTACGTCGTGGCCTACAACGACGCTGGGGCCTCCGACCCGTCCGACGCGGCTACGGGCACGACGTTCCCCACAAACCCGCCCGGTGCGCCCACCGACCTGCGGGCCGCCGGGGCGGTCAACCCGAGCCAGATCAACCTGAACTGGCTGGACAACAGCACCACCGAATACGGCTTCTTCGTCGAGCGCATGGCCGAAGGCGAGACCGTCTTTTCCGTCCTGCCCGGCGTGAATGCCGGCGACCCGACCGTGGGGCCGCAGCCCGGCACCGGGCGCGTCTACTACAGCGACAAGAAGGTCTCCGACGACACCGCCTACACTTACCGCGTCAAGGCGACCAACCCCGCCGGCGATTCGTCCTACAGCAACACCATCACCGCCGTCACCGCCCCGACGACCCCGACCGGGCTGACCGCAACGGCCGTGCCGGGCACGAACGACAAGATCAAGCTGGCCTGGACCAGCAGCAGCAAGCACGAGGACGGCTTCTACGTCTACCGCAAGGGGCCGGGCGAGACCGCTTTCAAGAACATCACCTTCGTCGCCGCCGCTGCGGGACCCGGCAGCGCCGCCACTTACACCGGCGTGGCGCTGACGGCCTCGTCCGCCTACTCCTACTACGTCACCGCTTATAACAGCGCGGGCGAGTCGGCGGCCTCCAGCACGGCCACGGCCACGACCGGCGCCATCGTGCCGACGACCGTCACGATCAGCAGCCCAGCCGACAACGCCAAGTTCAACACGGGCGTCTCGATCCCCGTCACCGTCACCGCCACGCCCGCCGTCGGGACGACCATCACGAGCTACACGCTGCTCACCAACAACGTCTCCGTGACCCAGGCCACCGGCTCCTTCACGCTGACCGGCCTCGCCGCTGGGGCTTACACGCTGAAGGCGAAGGCGCTGGACAGCGCCGGCAACACGGCGACGTTCCCCGGCATCGTCATTTCGGTCGTCAACCAGCCGCCCAGCATCACGAACGCTGCCCTGACGCCGGCCACCCTCCCCGCCGGGGGCGGTACGATCACCGTCACGGCCACCATCACCGACCCGAACGGGTCCGCCCTCAGCAATGTCTCTGCCACCATCCTGCTGAACGGCGTTGCGCTGACCAGCATCAGCCTGAGCAACGGCGGCAGCGGCAGCCTCTACACCGGCACTTACGCCGTCCTCACCAACAGCAGCGGCGCGGCCCGCGTTTACACCGCCACGGTCCAGGCGCAGAACGCCCTCGGCCTGGCGACGACGGTTTCCGCCGCCGGCTCCTGCACCCAGGCGAACGGCAACCCGGTCCCCGCTCTTTCCACCCTCAGCCCGACCTCGGCCCTGGTCGGGGCGACCGGCCTGACCCTGACCGTCACCGGGGCTGGGTTCATCGCCGGTTCGACCGTCTCCTTCGGCGCGCTCACCGGGCTGGTCCCGGTCGCCGGCTCCGTCTCGGCGACGCAGCTCCAAGTCGCCATCCCCGACAACGCCCTGCTCGCGGCCGGAACCGTCTCAGTCTCGGTCACGAACCTCGCCCCCGGCGGCGGCACATCGAACGCCCTTTCCTTCACCCTTTCTGTGCCAAAGCCCGCCGCCCCGGTCCTCCAGAGCGCCAAGGCCGGCGACTCTTCGGTGACGCTGAC
>JANOOM010000335.1:0-3160 GCA_031421335.1 Armatimonadota bacterium | reverse complement strand
CGGGCGGGTCGTGGTGGTGACGCACTTCTGGACGGGGCGCGGCAGATCGGCGCGGGACAGCAGGGCGTCCAGCACGGTGTCCTTGCCGACAGCGGACGGACCCGAAACGACGACGAGCAGGCCCGCCCCCGCAGCTTGGGCTGGGGGCGCGTCGGCGGAGAGTTCATTGGAAGTAATCACGAAGAGAGTATAGCACAAAGCACCCGCCCCGGCGCAAGACGCGCGTCCCTCCCTATTTTCTCCCTACTCCCCCACCGACACCCCGATCTTGCGCTGGATGTCGTCCAGCACCGTCACCCCCTGCCGCAGCTTCTCCAGCCCGTCCCCGATCATCGGGATCATCCCGTTCTCGATGGCCGCCTCCCGGATGACGTGCGTTTCCGCCGACTCCATCGTCAGCCGGTGGATGCGCGTGTTCGTCACCAGGACCTCATGCACGGCCACCCGCCCGCGTGTCCCGTGGCCGTCGCACTTCTGGCAGCCCGGCCCCTCGAATAGCACCATGCCCGGTACGTTGCCGCCTCCCAAAGCGCGGAACATGGCGAGCTGGTCATTGTCGGGGAAGAACTCCCGCTTGCAGGCCGAGCAAAGCCGGCGGACCAGGCGCTGGGCGACCACGCCCGCCACCGTCGAGGCGATCAAAAAGGGCGGGACGCCCATGTCCAGCAGCCGGCTGACCGCGCCCGCCGCCTCGTTGCAGTGGAGGGTGGACAGGACGAGGTGGCCGGTCAGGGCCGCCCGGAAGGCGATCTCTGCCGTCTCGGCGTCGCGGATCTCGCCGACAAGCACCACGTCCGGGTCCTGGCGCAGAATGGCCCGGAGCTGGCGGGCGAAGGTCAGGCCCGCCCGCTCGTTGACGTTGGACTGGCTGATGCCTTCCAGCTCGTACTCCACAGGGTCCTCGCACGTCATGATGTTCGTGGCGGGCGACCGCAGGGCGTTCAGAGCGGCGTAAAGGGTGGTCGTCTTGCCCGACCCGGTGGGGCCGGTGACCAGGATGATGCCGTGCGGCTTGCGGATCAGGGAGTTGAAACTTTGTAGGTTGTGGGGCGAAAAACCCAGCTCGTCCAGACCCATGCTGGCCGTGCTGCGGTCCAAGATCCGCATGACCACGCGCTCGCCGTACTGGGTCGGCAGGGTGGAAACGCGCAGGTCAATGTTCTTGCCTTCCACCCTCAAAGCGATGCGCCCGTCGAGTGGCAAGCGGCGCTCGGCGATGTCCATCTCGCCCAATATCTTGATGCGCGAGACGGTCGCCGCGTGCAGGTTGCGCGGCACGGTCTTGATGGTCTGGAGCTGGCCGTCAATGCGGTAGCGGATCAGAAAATCTTTCTTGCGCGGCTCGATGTGGATGTCCGAGGTTCGACGCCGGACGGCCTCCGAGAACAAGGTGTTGACGAACCGAATGACCGGTGCCTGGTCGCCCTGGCGGACGGTGTCCCCGAGGTCTATCTCGCTCTCGTCAGGGACGATGAGGTCCAGCGAGTCCAGGCTCGCCAGCTCGATGGTCTCTGACATGGCCTCGGAATGGGCGTCGTTCTGGGAAGCGTGGTAGGCGCGCTCCATGGCCGTTTGCAGGCCGCCCTCGCTCGCCAGCAGCGGCTCGACCCGGCGGCGGGTTTCGCGCTGGACGTGGTCAATGGCCTCGACGTCCCAGGGGTCCACCATCGCCAGGCTGATCTGGGGACGGCCGTTGGGGGGGGCGTCTTCCACCGACAGGGGCAGCAGTAGGTAGCGCTGGGCGATCTCGACCGGCACCAGGGTGACGGCGAACGGGTCGGGCTGCTGGATCGTCAGGTCCACATAGCCGACTTCCATCTGGACGGCACGCGCCTCGGTCACCTGCTCCTCGGTGGCCCAGCCGTTGCCGACCAGGACCGACCCGAGCCGCTGGCCCGTGGACGACTGCACTTCCAGGGCGTGCCGGATCTGCTCGGCCGTGATGATGCCGTGTTCAACGAGGATATCGCCAAGCCGTGGCGTCGTGGTGCGCGGTGCGTTCAGTGTCTGCATGGATTTGTCTGCTTTTCCCTGCCGTCATCTTTTCTGTTGTTCCTACAAACGGGCCGCCGTGACTACGGGCGAAACCCGGCCGCTGGTCGTGACGGTGATCGTCCCCTGCGTGTCCGTCTGCCAGACCGCCGCACCCGCCGCCTGCAAGCGGTGCAGGGTCGCCTGCGTGGGTGGGCTGCCCAGCCCGCAGGAGATCACGGCGACGGCGGGGGTCGCCCGCCGCAGCATCTCCGGCGAGGGCGTACCCTCGGCGCGGGCGCTCACCTGCAAGATCATGTCCGCGCAGGCTCCCACACACTCGATCTGCGGCCCGGCCTGGCTGACCAGGTCCCGTTCGGCCACCGCCGTCGCCGCTGCTTCAAACAGGAAGGCAGTGCCGCCATAGTTGATCCGGCAGACCAGCGGGTCGCGCCGCGAGGCGGGACCCGCGTCGGGCGGCCAGACGGCCGAAACGAACAGCATCTGCCCGACCTGGATGGTGTCGCCCCCACTCGCCGTACTGGACGGGATATGCGGGGTGTGCCGCCGGACTGCCTCCAGGGCGTCCCGCCGCGCCGCCCCGGCGTCGGCGACCGGGTTGTCCCAGACCTGCGAAACGTTGACCCCACTTTCCAGCAGGGCGGGGACGCCGCCGATGCTGCCTTCGTCGGGCGATGTCAGAATCAGGAGGTCTATCGTCTTGACGTTCCGCCGCCGCAGGGCGTCCACGACGGCCGGCCCCGCCGACGCGCTCCCCGCGTCCAGCAGGATCGTCCGGCCCTCCGGAGAGCGCACCAGGGTGCAGTCGCCGTCGCCCACGCTGAGGAACGTCACCGAAAGGTGCGCTCTTTCCTTCCGCGGGTGGCCCCGCCGCCAGGCCGTCCCGAGCAGCGTCCCGAGCAGGGCGAGTGCGATGAGGAGCAGGACGGTGCTGCCGCGTCGAAGGGCGTCCGTCTTCATCGGCTCCGCCCTTTCCGCCCGCCGCCCCACGTCCACCCGCAAATGCGCCAGGTTGTTGACTCTAGTATCGGCATATTTTCGGTGTTTTGCAGGGCCGTCTGAATCCGGTATTTGCGCGCGCCCCCGCCTCCCGCACTTATTGTAGCATAGGGGCGGACGCCACGGGGGCGAGAACGAGCATTCGGACGAGTGAATAAATTCACTCGCT
>JANOOM010000334.1:0-11617 GCA_031421335.1 Armatimonadota bacterium | reverse complement strand
TGCCGGGGGCGCCCGCCTGCGCGCGCCGTGCGTAGCCGAGTGCTTCCTGCGTTTCGGCGGCGGTCTGGGGCTTCTGGTGCAGGAGTGAGGCAATCAGGTAGCAAGCCTCGGCGTTTTCCAGGTGGCGCTGGACAAACGGGGTCAGGTCTCGCTCTGCTCCGGCAAGGTCGTGAAGCTGGAACTCCACCCGGACCAGATAGATCAAGACGTCGGCGTCGTCAGGCGCCAGGACGTGGGCGCGGGCGAGCGGCGCCCGCGCCTTCTGCGGCTGGTTCAGCTTCGCAGCCAGAGTGCCGAAGTATCCCAGCGTGCCGGCGTCGTCAGGCCGGAAGGCGGCGGCGCGTCTGGCGGCGTCGAGGGCGGCCAGTGTGTCCCCGGCAGCCTCATCCGCCCGCGCCAGGCGCAGGAGCAGCGCCCCGTCAGCCGGGGTGAGCCGCGCCATCTGTTGATACTGAGCGGCGGCTTCGCCAGGCCGGCCGAGGGCCGAGTAAAGTTCGCCGAGCTGGGCGTAATTGTCGGGAAAGCGGGGGTCGTCGCGGGCGCCGGCCAGCCATTCTTGTTCGGCCTGGGGCATCTGTTTCGCTGCGGCATAGTCCAGCCCGCGCTCGAGGTGGACGCGGCCGGGCCGCGTTGCCTGCCGCCACGACCAGGCCGCCGCGCCGGCGGCGAGCACTCCGATGAGGTGCAGAGGACTAGGAGGGGGTGTCTAAAAGGGGGAGTTTTCATGCGACGGGCAGCGAAGAAAGCCGGCGGCACAGAGATCTGTACCGCCGGCTGCTGTTCGATGGGTGCCGAGACCTTATGGGCCTGCGGCGACGAAAGCGCCGTAGAGGTTATCCTTGTTCTGGATCGTCAGCGAAGACGGGCGAACCGATTTCACATGGCCGTCCCAGTAGGCGACGTTCGTCATGTCATTGTGGCGCGCGATCAGCGCACCCTCGGGCAACTGGTGACCGTTGGCTTGCGACCAGCCGATCGACGCCGTGGAATAGCCGGGGATCGGAACTACAGGCAAGTTCCCATTCCCGTCCCCCCCCGCTTCCCCTGGAACACCCTGCCAGTCGATCTGGTAGCTGCCGTTACCGTCGGCCATCATGATGATACTGGCCGGCGCTTGAATGTCGTTCAGCGTCATGCCGTTGCCGGGGCCTTTCATCGAGTTGCTCGGTTTGCCCCAGTAGGACGAGTTCATCCCGTAGCTGCCGTAGTGGGCATCGTCGTTGCCCTTCAGGTTCAGGTAGTAAAGGTACTGGCCGGTGGGATGCGTGTTCGTGTCCGCGTTGCTCTTCAAAGTGGGGTCGCCCGTGTCATCAGGGCAGTGGTACACGTCAACGCTCTTGACGAACGGGTAGACCGAGTCCATCCACTTGGACTTAGGGTTAACAGGGTCCGGGCTTGAATACTGCCAGCCGCCGTTGCCGACCCAGGACGACGTGACCGCCTCGTCATTGTCCTGACTGTACTGGACCACGGCCAGACTGAGCTGCTTGAGGTTGGACGAGCAGGAGGCTCGGCGGGCGTTCTCGCGGACCTTCTGGAAGACCGGGAACAGAATGGCTGCGAGAATCGCGATTATCGCGATGACGACGAGCAGCTCGATCAGGGTGAAGCCGGCTTTCTTTGCTGGTTTCTGCATTGACTTTAAATTCCTTCTTAAGACGATGACTAGCGACCGATGCCACTTCAGTCACAGTATAGTGACTGAAGCAAGAAATGTCAACATCGCGCCTCGAATCCTGGTAATGGTTCTCCTCCCGCGTCCTCACTGCCAGAACTGATAAGTCGGGTTCTGCGTCAGAATGCCCCAGATGTTGAGCAGGCTGCCGGGGATGAACTGGCCTAAAATCAGGCCGTAGAAGAAGGGCAGAGCGCCGGAGTAGGTCCGCATGCCGCCGTAGCGCAGCAGCAGGACCTTGGTGAGCCAGGCGATGAACAGGGGCAGCCAGAGCAGGTTCATCTCCCACGAGCCGGACACGGCGTAGGCGAGCGGGTGGAAAGGCCACCAGAAGAAGCGGACGCGCATGGCCTGCAAGAAGGCCGCGAATAGGAAGCCGACGACGATCGCCAGCGCCGCCGAGGTATTGGCGGGCTTGGGCGCTTTCAGCCAGCCCGCATAGCGGTCCCAGCCGCTGGTATCGCTCCACTTGAGGCCGTAAGCGTAGTCGGCGTGCAGCAGCGCCCAGAAGGCGCACAGCATGCCGAAGCCGCCCGCCAGCAGCAATGCCCAGAACCAGCCGCGCATTTCGCGCCGCGCGCCGGTCTGCTCGGCCATCTTGAAGGCTTCGAGCTGGAACGGCATCGGGTGACAGCGATAGGCGCGGTTGAACCAGAAGAACAGGCTGAAGGCGGCCAAGCCGCCCGGCGCCATACCCTGCGTCCCCAGCACGTCGGTGAGCGCCCAGTCCGGGCCGGTGAAGTGCAGGTCGTGGACGGGCGTCCCAAGCTCGGCCCGCATCCGGGTGATCGCAAGCGCCAGGGCGAGGTAGAGCAGGAAGAACAGCACGGCCAGCCACCAGGCCAGGCCCAGCACGACCGCAAAGGCGACCAGGCCGACCAGGCCGCCGGCCAGGCCGATGAAGGCCCAGCGGTAGCGCATCGGCTCGTCGGCGTCATCCACTTCGGAGGCGCGGCCCAGGGCACGGGCGACGACGTGGCCGAAGTAGTGGCGGCTGATCCAGAGGGTGCCGACGAAGAACAGCAAATACGCGCCCATCGCCTGATAATTGGCGTAGGGCATCCGGGGGTCGCCGTCCCAGGCGTTCGCCACCACAAGCACGGCCTGGAGCTTCCAGAAGATGTAGAAGAACCAGGAGGAGAACAGGAAGTCGAGCGGCATCAAGAGGCCCAGGCCGACCATAAACGGGTAGTAGGTGAGCGGGGTCCAGCCGACGGCGTGCCAGGGCTTGGTCGGGAACGACTGGCCCATGTCGGTGACGTTGGAGGCGAGAATGGCGGGGATGGCGGGGTAGTAGTAGTTCAGCGAGTTCATCGTGTCCATGGCCGCTGCCACGAAGAAGCCTAGCCAGAACAAGCGGCTCTTGGTCAGCGGCACACTGCTCCGGCCGCGTCCGAAGGGCTGGGCGTCGGTGATCTCCAGCGGGATCTTGGTCAGCGGGTAGGTCAACCGCTCGTTGTCGGTCCACTGCTTGCGGATGAGGACGTTGACGCACTGCATGGTCCAGAGCAGCACAACGACGAAGCCGGTCCAGATCAAGATCGCCGGCAGCCAGGCGTGGAGGGCGGCCAAATCGAAGTGGCCGTGGCCGAGGTAGTAGGCGGAACGCTTGTCGATGCCGGGGACCATGGCCCACAGCGGCAGATAGCGCCCGAACAGGGGCAGATAGTTGTTGCTGGTATTGGACTGGGCGAGCGGCCAGGTCAGGTTGGGGACCAGCATCTGGATGAAGTCGTGGCCGGCCATACACGACCCGATGCAGAGCATGGCGTAGACGAGCAGCAGCTCCCCCTGCGCGAAGGCCCAGCGCGGGCGGACGCGGGCGACCAGGCCGTTGATGCCGGTCAGGACGACGAGGATGAAGATGCAATTGAAGAATAGGGAGATGGTGGTCGGGTGGGCCGAGTACCGGATGTTCTCCATCATGATGACCCAGTAGGCGTTGACAGGCATCAGCGCCATCCCGAGTAGGAGGGCGCGCGGCGTGACGCTACGCGCCCGCGGGGGGGGAAGCGGAGTGGGAGGAGTGGCCGTCGTTGGTTTTGCTTGCGTGTCCATGCTGGCCCCTTCAGTGCGGTCTTGCTGCCAGTATGTTCGGCCTGGGGGGCGGGAATTCCTGCTGAGAGGAGGGCAAGTGAGCGGCGAGTCGAGACGAGTGATTGAAATCACTCGTCTCAGCCCGCCGCCTCCTTAGTCCTCCTCGATCACCGAGTCACGCACGACGTTCGGGTTGTCGAAATACGAGTCGCTGTTCTCGTCGTGCGTCGAGACCTCTTCGATGACGGCCCCGGCGGGTGACCCGAAGGAGTGGCGGATGCCGGGGCGGATGGTGAAGCGCTCCCCGGCCTTCAAGGCGATCGCTTCGCCGCCGACGACAAGCTCGACCTCGCCGTGCAGGACGAAAAAGGTCTCTTTTTTGATCTTATGGTAGTGCGTCGGGCACTCCTGCCCCGGCAGCAGGGTCAGCCACTTGCTGCAATATTCCGGCTCGTTGACGCGGATGACGAGGCCCAGGCCCTCTAAAGGGAATTGGTCCAGGCCGAAGTCGGCGATTTCGATTTCCAGAGCGTCGGGGAGGACCAGCCCGGCGGCTCCAAGTTGCTGCCGCGTTCCGGCTTGGTAGGCGATGACTTCAGAGCGTTTCATGTTACTCTTTCTTCGGTGCGGCGTCGGCGTGTAGCTCGATCGCGCTGATCGCGCTGATCGCGCTGATCGTGGCATTCTGGTCTGCGGCGGTGAGAGCAATGTCAATGCTGCCGTGCGGGCCAGGGCGGAGGCCGGCGAACTCTCGGAGGCCGGCCCCGGCAAAGTCTTGGAGGGCCGGGGCGCCGTTGATGGAGACGCTGACGCTCTGGCCTGCGTCCCTGGCGAAGTGCAGACGCAGCGTGTAAGTGCGTCCGCCGGGCAGGAAGGGGACAGGGAGGCTGTAAGTGCAGTCGCCGCGCCGCTCGGTCTGGTAGATGGTGGCGGACGTGTCTGCCGTGGCCTCGCAGGGCGCCGGGGTGCCGCCTTGCACGAAGGCGTCGCCGACGAAGTCGCCTTCCTCGTCGCCGCCGCAGTTGATGCGGATGACCGGCCCGATAGGGCCGGCGTCATAGGCGACGGCGTCGGACGGCGCAGAAAGCGAGAAGGGCAGATCGCCCGGCTCCAAACCGCGCTCGGGCGGCTCCGGCCCAAGCGTGACGGAGAGGTGGCCGCCCCCAGTCAGCGCCGCATGGCCGACGCAAAGAGGCGAATGAGCTTCCCCGTCCAGGGAGACGGACTGAACATAGGCGTTTGCCGCCGCCGCGCCCGGCGCCTCGATGAGCAATGTTTTTCCGCCCGGCAGGTGCAGGCGGGCGGTGGGGAACAGGGGTGCGACGAGGACATACTCGGGGATGCCGGGGCAGAGCGGCCCCAGGCCCAGGGCGTTCAAGACGTACCACGAGGCCATCTCGCCGTTGTCCTCGTCGCCGGGGAGGCTGTCGGGGGTGTAGAGGATGTCCAGAACGCGCCGCGTCCAATACTGCGTCTTCCACGGGCTGCCGGCCGCCGCGTAGAAGTAGAGGGCGGCGTGGACGGGCTGGTTGCCCTGGTCATACTGGCCGAAGTCCACGGCCGCCATCTCGGCCATCTCGTGGATGACGCCGCCGTAAGTGCCGGGGCGGAACGTCGGCGGCTGGTATAAGAACTTGTCCAGCTTGGCGAGCATGTGAGAGGGGCCGCCCATCAGGGCGGCCAGCCCGGCGGGGTCGTGGGTGACGGTGAAAGCGAACTGCCATGCGCTGCCCTCGATATAGGGGTCCCCCCAGGCGTAGGGGTCGAACGGCTCCGACCAGCCCCCGTCGGCGTTCCGGCCGCGCATGAATGTCGTGGCGGCATCGTAGACGTTCCGGTAACTCAGGGCGCGCGCCCGGTACTTGGCCTGGTCTTCAGGCTTGCCGAGCACGCCGGCGACTTGGGCCAGGCAGAAGTCGTCATAAGCGTAGTCGAGGGTCCGGGCGGTCGCGTGGTCGTACTTGTCGGCGGGGACGTAGCCGAGTTCCAGATACTCGGAAAGGGCGATGCGGCCATAGCCCTTTTCGCCTTCCACGGGGGTGGTGGCGTGCTTGACCATGCCCGCATAGGCGGTTTCCAGGTCGAAGCCCCCGATGCCCTTGACGCAGGCGTCGGCGAAGACGGCGTCAATATGTGTCCCGATCATGCAGGCGCGGTAGCCGGGCGAGGGCCAGTTGGGCAGCCAGCCGCCTTCCTTGTAGGCGTTGACGAAGCCCTGGAGGATCTCGCCGAGCCGGACCGGCTGGATCAGGGACAGCAAGGGATAGACGGTGCGGTAGGTGTCCCAAAAGCCGTTGTCGGTATAGAGGACGCCCCCATGCACTTGCCCGTCGTAGGGGCTATAGTGGATCGGCTCGCCCGTCGCGTCCGGCTCGTGGAACATGCGTGGGAACAGGTGGGCGCGGTACAGGCAGCTATAAAAGGTCCGCCGCTGATCGTTCGTGCCGCCCTCGATCTGAATGCGGCCCAGAGTCTCGTTCCAGATGGCCTTCGCTTCGGCGCACAAGTCGTCAAAGGTCTTGTCGCCGGTCTCGTGTTCCAAGTTCCGCTCCGCTTGTTCGGGGCTGATGAACGACGTGCCGATCTTCACGATGAGCTGACCGGAGAGCAATGGCGCGAACTCGGCCACGGCGCCGACTTGCTCGCCGTCAAGCGCCGTTTGGCCCTCGACCGGGCTGCCGCCCAAGGTGGGGACGGCGCGCTGCCAGTCCGAGCCGAAGACGGCGGCGAAGTGACAAGCGAAGTTTTCGGGGACGCCGCCGGAGTTTAAGCGCGAGCAGCCGGTGATGAGGCGGCGCTCCGGGTGGAGTGCGACGTGGGAGTGGGCGTCAATGATGACCCGGCCAGCTTCATCTCGGGGGAACGTGAAGCGAAAAACGGCGCACCGCTCGGTCGGCGTCATTTCCAGGCGGACCCCCGATTGGAGCAGGACCGAGAAGAAGTGCGGCAGGACCGTCATGTCCTCGGCGCGATAGGCCGAGGCGCGCGAGGCCGCCGGAAGTGCGGTCATTGCCGTCTGGGCCATGACGGTGAACTGGCCGTAGTCGTTCATCCAGGGGCTGGGCTGGTGGGTGGCCCGGACGCCGATGAGTTCCCGTTTGTCGGGGGTGAAGAACCAGCGATCCGTTTCGTCCGTCTGGGGCGACCAGTGGGTCATGCCGAAGGGGCGGCTGACAAGCGGCAGGGTGTTGCCGCGCGAGAACGATTGTTCCGAGTTCGTGCCTTGCAGGGGGTTGACGTGCCGGGTCAGGTCTTCCAGTGAGGAAATGGACAAAGTGATCTCCTACTGTTTCGTTACGGGCGGGCCGAAAGCGCCGATGCCGGGGAGGGCGTTAAAGTGATCGTCAAACAGCGAGTTGCCATGATTGTAGTTCGGCAAACCGCGAATCGGCACCCATTCGGGCTGCCAGTAGATGACGCCGCACCCCAGGCCGCCGGGCGTTCGCTGGACCTTCCTCATCAGGTCGCTCAGGAAGCGGCGCTGGCCTTCGGGCGTCCGTCCATACTCGGCGTAGACGGGCTGGTCCGGCCCGGCCGTGCCGTCCTGGGGGAAAGCGGTTTCGGCGATCACGAGTGGCTTGTGGTAGCGCCAGGCGTCGGCGGCGAGCGCGTCTTGGAGTTGGGCCAGGGTGTTCTTGCCGTCGGGGTAGTAGCTCAGGCCGATCAAGTCGAAGTCAATGCCCCGCTTCCGGGCGCCAAGATTGTCGAAGAACCAGCGGGTCAGGCCGGCGTCGGCTCCGTTGTTGATGTGTACCATGATGAGCGGGGCGGGCAGCGGTGCGGCGCCCGCACGGACGCCGGCGATGCCGGCTCTGAGGAGCGCGCCGTATCGGTCCCAGCCGGCTGGCTCTTCCACCTTGCCGTCGGGCCAGAGCATGCCATTGATGGTCTCGTTGCCGACGGCGACGATGTCGGGCATGGCCCCGTCGGCGCGGAACGCGCGGATCGTGTCGCGGCTGTAAGTCTCCACCTGCTGTGTGAGCTTGCCGAACGGCAGGTCCGCCCAGGCGGCGGGCTTCGCCTGGTGGGCGGGGTCGGCCCAGGTGTCGGAGTAGTGGAGGTCCAGCAGAAAGCGCAGCCCGGCCTTCTTGACCCGCCTGGCCAGCGCGAGAGTGTAGGGGAGGTCGTTGACGTACTCGTTCTGGCCGGTCGGGCGGACCCAAAGGCGCAGGCGGACGACGTTCCAGCCGTGCGCCTTGAAGATTTGGAGGGCATCACCCGGCCGACCGCCGTCCTTGTAGACGGCCCCTAGCTGCTCTTCACGCGCGAGAAACGACAGGTCGCCGCCGGCCAGGAAGGGCGGCGGCTTCGCAGTGGCGGGCGTGGACAGGGCCGGCAGCGAGGCGGCGAGAAATATCAGAACGAGGGCAAGGCGCGACCGGTGCGAAACCATGGGGCTATTGTACCCCGGTGCCGGGCGTTTGCTGCCCGCCCCACAAACGGTATAAACCGGCATGAGCAAAGTGAATCACGAAAACCCATGGATTGACATGGTGGCGGGCGTCCGGCGGCGCACGACAGTGAGCGGGTCGGGGATGTCGCAGATGGTGGTGATGCTGGCAGCGGGGAGTCATCTGCCGGAACACAGCCACCTGCAGGACCAGATCGTTCACGTCGCCCAGGGACGGCTGCGGTTAAATGTCGGCGGAGCATCGCGGGAGGTCGGGGCCGGGGAGTCGCTGTATTTGCCGGGGGGCGTGCCGCATTCGGCGGAGGCGCTGGAAGAGACCCTGGCGGTGGACACGTTCAGCCCGCCGCGCGAAGACCTGCTGGCGCAGGACGCGGCGCAAGTGTAGAAAAGGGGCGGGGCAAAGCCCCGCCCCCTTTTGCCGTGCTACGCCGCGAGATGGCGGACGACGGTCTGGTAGTCGTACTCGGCCTGGAAAAGCGCGCGGTCGCCCCAGCCATAGCCGACGCGCAGGTTGTCGCCGATGCGGTAGAGAGAGATGGGGAAGGCGACGCGCTTGGTGTCGAACAATTCCCCCGCGCCCTGGTAGCAGCGCGGCACGTCGTCGGGGGTGAGGGCGCGCAGGCAGGACTTGACATGGGGGGTGCCCGATTCGTCGAAGTCCAGCCAGACCACCCAGCCCTCGTACTGCTCCTCGATCTTGGGGTAAGAGGGGTCATGCGTCTCGGGGTAGTCGGGGTTGTTGCGCTCCAAAACGACGTGGATCAAACCGATGTGGCCGCCGATCTCGGGGCTGGGAATGAAATTACTGCCCAGTCCCACCCGATGCACCCGCTCCCACACGTCCGGCCCGATGGCTTTGGGCAGGCAGTCCACGAAGCCGGACAGGGCGTAGCTGCCCAGGCCGTTCGGGTCGCGGCTCTCGAAGTAGGGCAGCAGCTTGGTCTCGCTCATCGAGCGCGCCCCGATCAGGAACTTGCCCGCGTGAGGGCAGGGCAGGCGCACGGAGTTCTTATAGGACTCGACGTGCAGCTCGTCAACGGCGTTGCCTACGATCCCCTTCACCCAGACTCCGTCGCCGAGTTCAGTCAGGAACAGGTCTTCCTGAGTGCCGGTCTTGCCGGGCACGAACTCGATGCCGCCGAACAGGTGCTGAAGTTCCAGCTGGGCCGGCCGCTCCAGCGGGTCGAGGTAGCCGCCGTAGACGCCGACATCGTGGATGAATAGGCCGTCGGGCAGGACCACCTTGCCCCGGTAGCCCTGGCCGGTCACGAAGAAGCCGGGCCGGCCGTCGGGCAGCATGGCAGGCGACTGGCGGACGTCTTCCATGATAACGCCCTCGGGGTTGGCGTCATACCACAGCATGCCCGCACGCGGCGGGCACAGCGGGGGGGCGGTGCGCGGACCACGGATGCGGGTGAAGGGGAAGCGCTGGGCCATATCATAGACGTTGTGCATGCCGTGCATGGCGTCTTCGGGCAGATAGAACAGGATATTGGTCGAGTAAAGCTCGCGCGTGAGGGGGTCTTTGATGCGCGACAGGCGGACCGTCACGCCGTAGGTGGCCTGCTGCGTTTCGGGGTCCTCCCAGGACTGGATGGGGCCGTTGAAGGCCGCTTCCCAGGACTTGCCGGCCTTGCGGGCCTCGACGCCGAACTCGTGGATGGTATGCGGGAGAATATGGAGATCAACCAGGGCGGGCCTAGGCGGGCGGCTTGATGGGGGATGCGTCAGGGCATCCGAAACGGCGCAATCGTTCATGCGGCGGACCTTCTACCTGCGGGACGCAGGCTCTTCTTCCTTGCTTAATGGTGTTATCGGGTTTTGCTGTGGGATTTATGAGGGCGGCGACTTCCATTGTACCACATGGGCAGGAGAAGTCTGTAGGGGACCGAACAAGTCGGGATGAATCAGCGCGGCCAGAATTTCCAGGCTCTCGACGAGGCGCGGGCCGGGCCGGCTGAAGTAGTCGGAACCGTTGGCGACGTAGACGCGGCCTTCGTGGACGGCGGGCAGACTGGCGTAGCCGGGGAGTGCTTCCAAAGCGGGCATGTCCTGGGCGGAGCGCTCGATGCCGAAGCCGCATTGGGCGATGACGAGCACTTCGGGCGCGAAGTCACGGACGGACTCCCAGGAGACCTGGGTGGACGGCTTGTGCATCCGGCCAATGAGGTCCACGCCGCCGGCGATCTGAACCAGCTCGGGGTCCCAGTGGCCACCGCAGAAGAGGGGATCGATCCATTCGAGCAGGACGGTCCGGGGCTGCGTTTTTGCCCCCAGGACACGCTCGCGGACGGACTCGACGCGCCCGCGCAGGTTTGCCAGCACCCTGTCCGCCTCCGACTCTCGGCCCGTGGCGAGGCCGACCAGCCGGATCGTGTCGAGCACGTCCCCGAACGTCGTCGGCTCCAGGTTGAGCACGCGCGGGCCGGGGCGCGGCAGGGCGCGGACGGCGCTGGTCACATCATTGAAGGACACCGCACAAACGTCGCAAAGCTGCTGGGTGAGGATGAGGTCAGGCTGTATTTCGGCGAGCAGGACCGGGTCAATCGTGTAGAGCGAGTGCGACTCGTCGAGCTGCCCGCGCACGGCCGCATCAATGGCGCCGCTGCTCAGGCCGTGCGGCAGGACGCTGCGCGTGATGACGGGCTTCGAGGCCGCCTCGGGCGGGTAGTCGCACTCGTGGGTGACGGCGGAAAGCTGGTCGCCCAGCCCGAGCGCGTAGACGATCTCGGTGGCGGAGGGCAACAGGGAAACGATCTTCATGCGGTGTCTCCTTTGTCTGAGACGCCGGCCTCGCCGAACGTCGCCACGTCGCGCAGGACGGCGGCGGCGAGTCGGACGAGCGGCAGGGCGAAGGCGGCGCCGCTTGCCTCGCCCAGACGCAGGCCTAGGTCGAGCAGGGGCGTAAGGCCCAGGGCTTCCAGGAGGACGGCGTGGCCCGGCTCGGGGGACCGGTGGGCGGCGATGAAGTAGGGCCGGATTCCGGGGTCCAGCCGGGCGGCCACCAGGGCGGCCGTCGTCACGATGAAGCCGTCGAGCAGGACGGGGACGCGCCTGGAGGCCGCCGCCAGCATGGTGCCGGCCATGGCGGCGATCTCCAGGCCGCCCAGAGCGGCCAGGATTTCCAGCGGGTCGGTGAGGTGTCCGTGCCGGGCCAGGCCCGACTCGACGGCGGCCAGTTTACGGGCACGCCCGGCCTCATCAACGCCGGTGCCGGCACCGAGAACGTCGGCGGGCGCGCGGCCGGTGAGGACAGACGCCAGGGCGGCGGCCGTGGTCGTGTTGCCGATGCCCATTTCGCCGACCAGGGCGATGCCGACCGGTCCCGCCTCGCTGAAAAGCCGGTGGCCGGCGGCGAGGGCGGCGTGTGCCTCCTCGACGGTCATGGCGGCGCCCCTGGTCCAGTCGGCCGTGCCGCGCCGGATTTTGGCGTGCTGGATAGGCAGGGCAGGGTCGAAGTCCTCGGCCACGCCGACGTCGGCGACATAAAGAGC
>JANOOM010000333.1:0-8297 GCA_031421335.1 Armatimonadota bacterium | reverse complement strand
CCCCCCAGATCTGCGTCCGCGCGGTCATACAGCTGCACCGATAGCAGGTTGCCCACCGAATAAGTCGGGAAGTAGCCGATCGCGCCGCTGGACCAGTGGACGTCCTGCAAGATGCCCTGCGCGTCGTCGGGCGGGGTCAGGCCGAAATACGCCTGCATCTTGGCGTCCCAGGCGGCCGGCGCGTCGGCCACGGATAATTCGCCGGACAGCAGCGCCTGCTCGACCTCGAAGCGCAGCAGGATGTGCAGGTTGTAGGTGACCTCGTCCGCCTCGACCCGGATCAGGGACGGCTCGACCTTGTTGATAGCCCGGTAGAACCGCTCCGCGTCCACGTCCCCCAGCGACTCGGGGAAGGCGGCCTGGAGGCCCGGATAGAAGAACTGCCAGAAGGGGCGCGACCGGCCCACCAGGTTCTCCCACAAGCGCGACTGGCTCTCGTGGAACCCGAGCGAGGCACCGTCGGCCAGGATGTCGCCTGGATAGCGCGACGTGACCCCCTGCTCATAAAGCGCGTGTCCGGTCTCGTGGACCGAGCCGAACAGGCCGGCGGGCAAAAAGTTCGGGTCGAAGCGCGTCGTGATCCGCACGTCGTCATGCCCGAACGAGGTGCAGAACGGGTGCAGGGCACGGTCCTGCCGCCCCCGGCTCCAGTCGTAGCCCAGCGCCCGGACGACGCCCTCGCCGAAAGATCGCTGTTTTTCCTCGTCGAACGCGCGGTGCAGGACCGAGTCGTCCACCGCCCCCGCCCCCAGGTCGGCGACGGCTTTGACGAGGGCGACGAGGTCGGGCTTGATGGCGTCAAACATGGTCCGCACGTCTTCCGTCGTCATGCCCGGCTCGAACTGGTCCAGCAGGGCGTCGTAGCGCTCCCCGCTGTGGCCCAGGTGGTCGGCGGTCTGCCGCGTCAGGTCCAAGATCTGTTCCAGCCAGGGCGCGAACCGGCCCCAGTCGCTTTCGGCGCGCGCGCGCGCCCACTGCTCGAACGCCAGCGCCGTGACCCGCGCAGTCTCGGCGACCAGGGCCGTCGGCACCTTCGTCGCCTGGTCGAAGTCGCGCCGCGCCGCCCGCAGCAGGGCCGCCCCGTCCGAATCCGGGTCCAGGCCGCCGCCCGCCCGCTCCGCCGCCGCCAGCAGCCGTGCGCTCTCGTCCCCCGTCGCCTTCTCGTGGATGACCGAAGCCAGAGCCGTGAGCTGGGCTGCCCGCGCCTCCGCGCCGCCCGGAGGCATATAAGTCTGCTGGTCCCAGCCCAGCACGGCGGACGCCTCGGCCAGCGCCTTGACGTGGGCCAGATGGCCCTGTAACTGCTCCAACTCTTGTATAACCGGCTCCTGCATGTGCGTCTCGCCCTCTTTCGTTTGTGATCGGGATTTTACCCAGCGCGCGCCCTCCTCACGCGCGGCCGACGCGGCGAAAGTGGCGAGTCCGGCAAAAATAACACGTTCTGCCCCGGTATCACGCCGCTTTTACGGCAAAAGTGCGCTATAATAAGCGAACTGCTGTTCCCGACGAAGACGTCCTCTGGCCTCATCCATCTCGTCTCTCGTCCTGCCTCCCGCGCGATGCCGCGCTTCTCCTGTCAGACTTAATGTTTTCTTAACACGCCGGCTGGCGCCCCTCCGGTACAATATGGGCGCTTATGCCGCGCCGATGGTCTCCCGCCGCCCGGCGCGACTCTGTTACGAAAGGACTCTCTACTCATGTCATCCAGGTCTGCCAGACGAGGTTTCACTCTGATCGAGCTGCTCGTCGTCATCGCCATCATCGCGATTCTCGCCGCCATCCTCTTCCCGGTTTTCCAGAAAGTCCGCGAGAACGCCCGCCGCGCCTCCTGCGCGTCCAACATGAAGCAGCTCGGCATCGCCTTCGTCCAGTACGCTCAGGACGGCGACGAGGCGATGATGTCGCCCTTCAACTTCGGCACCTTCGACTCCAGCGGCAACTCTCCCTTGGAGCCATATATCAAAAACCATCCGAAGAGCGCCCTGGCCACGGTCTGGGCCTGCCCCGACCTCGGCTCTTACTACCAGGGCGGGGACCCCACGGACACCAACCCGACCCACGACTACAAGTACCTGCGGACCTACGCCATGAACATCTTCCTGCGTAACCCAGGCCCGACCTACAACGGGAAGACGACCATTGTGGACCCCGACGCCTGCTTCACGTCGGCTTCCAAGGACATCGCGGGCGCGAAATATAACGGGTCGCCCGAGGCCACTCTGCACAACTCTGACATCCCCGTCTCGCTGTCGCGCATCTCCGCCCCGGCCAACACGGACCTGCTGTTCGAGGCGCTCCCCGAGGCGGCCACCACCCCGCCCAAATACACTGGCTCCACAAACCAGGACGGCGACTGGATGATGGTCAAGGGCCACTGGAACAGCGCCGCCGATTACGGCACCGGTAATGGGTACTGGTATCCCGCCCAGTCGCCCGACCAGACCTACCACGGCAACGGCCTCAGCAACTACCTCTTCTGCGATGGCCACGTCAAGGCGCTCCATGTCGACAAAGAAGGGTACGACGTCACCGCCCATCCGCAGGACAACATCTGGCTCGTCTCGGACGGCCGTAATGGCGGCCCCGTGCCCGCAGGCGTCTGCTTCTGACCTGATGTGGGCGAAGACTTAATCTTGACTTAACACATCGGGCGGCTGTTCCGGTGTAAAATAGCAGTGTCGGGGCGGCGCGCTTGATCGCTTCCGCCCCAGTCTTCCTGCCACGGACCACCTTTTTGGCAAGAACCCGGAGTAAAGAACCATGATGAAACCGACCCTGCTGCTTGCCCTGTCCCTCGCGCCCGCGGTCCTCTTCGCGCCGGTCGCCCGCGCCGACGCACCCGTCCCAGCCGCCGACAAGACCATCCCCGCCCAGTCCGCCGTCGCCGCCAAGACGGCCTTCGCCACGGTTGCCCCCACCAACAAGTCGGTCACGGCGGCCCTTGACGCCAAGGCACTGGCTGATGCCCTGAAGCTCGTCGGCAAGCCGGGCGCCTTCCAGGGGACCGTCAGCCAGGTCTACTCGCCGGACAGCCACGCTGTCGCCATCCTGGACTTCGCCCCTCACTACCGCGACGCCCTCACGGCGACCGTCAAGCCAGGTGACTATGCCAAGTTCCCCGACATGAGCGCGCTCGTCGGCAAGCACGTCCTGGTTTCCGGCAAGTTCACCGCGAACTCCCACGGCGTCGCCCAGATCGCGCTGACCGGCCCCGGCCAGGTGAAGATCATCCAGTAGTCGCCCCGGCGCCCGACGATCAAGACATCGCCGGGGCAGTGCGCGCTGCACTGCCCCGGCGGTTTTTTGTCAAAAACTTAATCTTCTCTTAACAGAGATCGCGGGACGAGGCGAGTATAATGAGGTCGCTTTTACATGATTTTATATAAAAGCCGTCACAAAGGAGCCCCCAATGCAGCACCGCCGGAAACCAGGCTCGGCCTGCGCCTTTACTTTGATCGAACTGCTTGTCGTCATCGCTATTATCGCCATCCTTGCCGCCATCCTTTTTCCCGTGTTTCAGTCCGTGCGTGAGAACGCGCGGCGCGCCAATTGCCAGTCCAACTTGAAACAACTGGGCCTGGCCTTCGTGCAGTATTCCAACGACAATGATGATGCCCTGGTCTCGAAGTACCAGTACTCCTACTACGACGCCAGCGGCAATTCGCCCCTGGAGCCGTACATCAAGAACCACGGCGCCAACAGCAAAGCCTCGGTGTGGGCCTGCCCCGACCTCGCTACCTACTACCAGAGCACGACTATCACTTACAGCAGCTACCCGCGCACCTACGCTATGAACGAGTTCCTGACCGGCCCTGGAGGCACCTACCAGTGTCCCAAGGCGGGCTGCAAGACCATCGCCGACCCGGACTCCTTCTACCCGCGCGTCGCCGACGAGGTCAAGAAGACCGGAACGGACCAGACTTTGAGCGATCTGGACCAGCCCATCACGCTGGCGCAGATCAGCTCCCCCGCCAACACCGACCTCCTCTACGAAGGCATGACCGAGGACGGGGCGACCACCAGCAAGTACACCGGGTCGTCTCCCGGCTACGGCTCCTGGTTCCGGGTCAAGGGCTTCTGGATCAGCCTCGCCGCCGAGCAGAAGTTCTGGTACGCCGCCCAATCCCCCGACAAGCCCTATCACGGCTCTTTGAGCAACTATCTGTTCTGCGACGGTCACGTCAAGGCCCGCATCCCCGAGAAGCAGGGCTATGATATCACCCAGGATCCCAACCAGATCTGGACGATTCACGACGGCCGCGACGGCACTCCCTTCCCGGCGACGCCCAACTAGGCCGCGCCCGACCGACCGCCGCCGGGGCGAGTGCATGACGCACTCCCCCGGCGGCCCTTTTAGCTTGTGTCCTTCAAGTAAAGGCGAGTCCGGACGAGTGAATGAATTCACTCGCTCCGCGTCAGACCTGTCCAGGGGGCAGAAGAGGGGGCAGAAGAGGGACCAGAGAACGGCAAGCGAGGGCGGCATCCTTCTGTCCTGTTGTCCCTTGGACAAATCTGGCCGGAGCGAGTGAATTCATTCACTCGTCCGAATCACTCGTCCAGGCTATCCCGGCCCGTCATCCCAAAAGCCGCCGCGTAACATCAGCCCTTAACACAAACTTAACAAAAGCTTAACATTGGCTTAACATAAAAGAGGCCGGCTGCGGTGTAAACTAAGAGCGCTATTTTATATAAAAAAGCCGTAGTTCCCAAGGAGTCCACTCAATGCCGTGTCCCAGAAAGCGCGCCCCGGTCCGCGCCTTTACCCTGATCGAGCTGCTCGTCGTCATCGCCATTATCGCGATCCTCGCCGCCATCCTCTTCCCGGTCTTCCAGAAAGTCCGCGAGAACGGCCGCCGCATCTCCTGCGAGTCCAACGCCAAGCAGTTCACCCTGGGCATCCTGATGTACGCCCAGGACGCCGAAGAAGCGATGCCGATCTCCTACGCCGTTTCCAACTCGGTCGGCCCGCTGACCGCGCAGATGCTCAACAAGCCGACGGCCGGCGTCCCCGCCGAGATCATGCCCTACATCAAAAGCAACGAGGTCTTCCACTGCCCCGACGACAGTGGCGGCATGCAGGCGAACGGCGACGGCCCGCAGACGGGCCTGACGTTCGCCCAGGAGAGTGGCCATACCTACGCCGACATCGTCGGGACCTCCTACAAGTTCACACACCAGAACTTCACTAACCCCTATGCCTCGGGTACGGCAGAAGCCAAGACCGTCGGCTACGCCATCCCCGGTACGACCGGCGGCAAGGACACCGAGTATTCCGCTTCCGGCCAGACCGTCGTCGGCACGTCGTTTAGCGACGCTTCCCCGGTTTCTCAGGGCATTCCCCTGGTGACCATCGGGACGTTCTCGCGGCCCACCGAGACGCGCATGTACGCCGACTTCCCCAAGATGTTCGGCGACAAGCCGCTCGCGGCCGGCAAGACGCCCTTCCACCCGGACGGCACGACCATCGCCTATGCGGATGGCCATGTGAAGTTCGTCACTCGCTACAGCGTCTACACGTCCGGCTGTGACGGCGTGGACTGGGCTTGGGACCAGGCCGGCACCTGCAACAGCCAAGGCCTACAGCGCGGCGCCGACTAGCCCGCCCGCTCTTCTGAATCTTTCCCGCCCCCGGCACTTCCTGCCGGGGGCCTTTTGCTGACCGCAGGATGAAGATAACATGACCAAACAGACCCTCCTCCCCTCCGCCCTCGCCCTTCTCCTCTTCTGCGGCGCGGGGGCGTCTGCCTCCACCACCAAGCCCTTCGCGCCGGTCCCGACCGCCGCCGCCGGGGCATTAGCCGCGCCCGCCGATCCGGACCACTTCACATTCATCGTGGCCGGCGACAACCGCTCGACCGGCCACGGCTACCCCATGCCGCCCGCCTTCGAGGAGATCTGCCGCGAGATCGGCTGGATTCATCCCGACTTCACCTTCTGGACCGGCGACGTAATCGAGGGCTACGGCGACACCGTCGCCGAGGCCAACGCCGAATACGACACCTTTCTCCAGGGCGCCGCCCAAACCGGCGGGCCGCTCTTCAACGCACCGGGCAACCACGAGTTCAGCCTGGACGCTGCCCTGCTGCCCGTCTACCGGAAGCGCATGGGGGGCAGCCTGTACGGCTCGTTCGACTATGGCCACTCCCACTTCATCGCCCTGGACACCACGCCGGCCGCCGCAGACGGCACCCTCAAAGGCGGGACCATTGACGACGCCCAGATGGCCTGGCTCCAGCAGGACCTCGCCGCCAACAAGAGCGCAAAGAACTGCTTCGTCTTCATGCACCACTACGTTTTCGGCCCGCCCGATCCCGACACGCCCGACATCGACACCGGGTTCGTCAGCACGGACGTCCGCGACCGCCTGCACGCCGTTCTGGTCAAAGGGGGCGTCCGGGCCGTCTTTTGCAGCCACAACCACATCTACTGGCACCAGGTGAAAGATGGCGTGGACTACTTTATTTCCGGCGGCGCGGGCGCCCCGCTCGACGCTTCCCCCGAGAAGGGCGGCTATTTGCACTTCGTTTCCGTGCAGGTGGACGGGAACAAGATCACCACGCAGATCGAGCAGCCCTGGCACCTGGAAGTGGACTACCCCGACGGCGAGGCGGCGCACGGGGCGTCGGGCCGCGTGTGGGTCGCCAACACCAACAACGAGGAGGTCTTGGCCCGCCACATCGTCCTGCGCGTCACCGCCTCGCCGCCGGGCCGCGCTCTTGTGGTGACGGCGGGCGTCGCCTACAAGAACAAGTCGAAGCCCGGCGTCGCCCGCATCGTCTCGTCGTCGCCTGACGGGAAGGGCGGCGTGGAAGTGGTCGTCGAGGCCGCCCTGAAGCCGCACCGGACCACGGAAATCTCCGTGTCGCCCGCCGCGCCCTAGGCGGGGTGGCGAATCCGGCGAATCCGTGCTACAATGAATTCAGGGGACCTGTGCCCGTGCGCCCGTGTTGAAGACGGAGCGCGCGGACGGCGCCGCCGACTCATCGCTTAGCTTGGAGAATCTGCCGTGTTGAAGTGGTCACGCGTGCGGCTGTATCTTTCGATCGTAACCTGTGAGGGCCTGTTCGCCACCCTGCGCGAGCGCATCCAGTATGCGCCCTCGCCGGCGGCGAAACCCGCCGCTCCGGGCCGTGGCGGGCAGTCCCTCGGGCTGCCCCGCTTCTACGACTACGCCGGCGCCCTGCACATCCATTCCACCTACAGCGACGGTGCGGGGACCGTCGGTGAGATCGCCGAGGCCGCCAACCTGGCGGGCCTCGACTTTTTAGTCCTGTGCGACCATTCCAGTCTCCAAGCCCGAACGGACGGACAGGACGGCTGGCGCGGTCGGACGCTGATTTTAATCGGCACCGAGGTAACGACCGATACCGGCCACCTTCTGGCCCTGGACGTCCCCGAAGGCTTTCTGCCTGCCCCGCACGAGGCCGTCGCCGCCCAGCGCGCCATCACGCAGGCAGGGGGCCTGGGGTTCGTCGCCTTGCCCTGCGACCTCAAGGACCACTGGCGCGACTTCGGGCGGCTGCAAGAGGGGACCGGCTTGGAGGTCTTCAACCTCAGCGCCATCGCCCGCACCAAGATCAACATCCCCGCCCTGGCCGAAGTCTGGCGCCGCTACCACAGCCGCAGCCCCCAGCGCGCGTTCCACCTGGTCTCGGCCCGCCCCGCCCCCGAGCTGCGCTTGTGGGACCGCCTGACCGCCCCGCTCGCGCCGGGCCAACCCGCCCGCCGTGTCGTCGGCATCGCCTCGCTGGACGCGCACGCGGTCATGAAGTTCGCCCGGCGCTCCTACCCATTCCCTACCTATGAGGAGACGTTCCGCACCCTGCGGACCCACGTCGTTTCTGCGCGCCCGCTTTCCTACGGCGAGCCGCCTGCGGGCCGGGGCAAGAGCGCTCGCGAGAAGGACGACGCCCTGGTCCACGGCGCTTTGGCGGCGGGCCACTGCTACATGGCCTACGACAACTATGCCGACCCGACCGGGTTCCTCTTCGAAGCCGGCCCCGCTCAGGCCACCCCGAACCGGCCGCCCCTCGCCCTGATGGGCGACGCCCTCTTGTTCCCCGCCGAGACCGGCGCGGGCCGTCCCCCCTTCGTCCTCATCGCACAAGCGCCGCGCACCCGGTCCCTCGTCCGCTTGTACAAAGACGGCCGCTTGGTCGCCGCCGCGCGGGGCGGCCGACTGGAATACGCGGTGGGCGCGCCGGGCGTCTACCGCGTCGAGGTCTTCCTCTACAAGCATCGCGTCGGCAGCCTGTGCCTGGGCGCCAAGCCCTGGATCTTCAGCAACCCGATCTACG
>JANOOM010000332.1:0-8008 GCA_031421335.1 Armatimonadota bacterium | reverse complement strand
CTCCCGCCCCTGCTCGCAGGGCCTCGGCAGCGGGTACAACGGGAAGGCGCGGAGTTCCGGACACAGCTTCACCTTCCGCAGACGCCGCCTCAGTCTCAGCCTCTTTTTTAACCTCTTCCCCTCTCCGTTTCGGGGAGGGTGCCGAGGAACGAGGTGGGAGGGGTTCCTCCTGGCCCCCCCAGAATTGGGGACGGGGGGGGCCGCTCACGACCCGCCCACGGACAGCTTGCCCGCCACGATATCTTTTGCTGCCTGCTCCACCTTCGCCTTGCCGCCGGCGGGGATGACGCCCGAAAGCGCGGGGTTGTCAATCAGCCGCACGTCGTTCTCTTTCAGGCCGATGGACAGTGCTTGACCCTTAAAAGTGCCGTTCCTGACCGACGTGGCAATGTCGGTGAATGCCTTGGGGACGTCCAAAAAGACCGACGACAGGACGTTGGCCGCTTTCTCGTTCTCGTCGGCGTTGACGCCGAAGGTGTAGACGCCGGGCCGACCGCCTGCCGTCTGGAACATGCCCGCCGCTGCCGCATCGCAGTTGTGGGCGATGGTATCCGCGCCGCTGCTCAGGAGGGCGTCCGTCTGGGCCTTCGCCGCGCTCGTGTCCGTCCAGCCATTGATATAGGTGGTCTGGAACGTGTATTTGGCGTTGACGGTCTTGGCCCCCTTGGCGAAGGCGTCGGCGGCGCGCGTGACCGGCGGCAGTGCCTGGCCGCCGATGAAGCCGCCCTTGCCGGTCTTGGAGACCATGCCCGCTTCCATGCCCTGTAAGTAGGTGCCTTCCTCGGTGGAGAAATGGATCGCCGTCAGGTTCGGGGCCGTGCTGTCGCCGCCCGTCGTCACGAATGCGACCTGAGGGAACTGGGCCGCGACCTTCTTGGCGGCGGGGCCGAACTCGTCGCCGTGGGCGAAGATGACGTTATAACCCTGTTGGGCGTAGTCGCGGAAGGCGCCTTCAAAGGCGTCCGGCTTCAGGTTCTCCTGCTTGGCGATCTGCGCGCCCAACGTCTTCTGGATGCGCGTCAGCCCCTCATACGCCGACTGGTTCCACCCGCCGTCGGTGACGGGGCCGGTCGTCAGCAGGGCGACTTTCATAGTTCCCTTGACAGGCGGCAGGGCGGGCGCGGAAGCCTGCGCGGCTTGGCCGGATGTGGTGGGTGGGGTGGGGGTGGCGGCCTGATGACAACCGGCGGCCAGCGCGGCGAAGGAAGCAAGCATGGCGCAGGAAAAAAAGTGGGTAGTGGTCAATGGAGTTATCCCTTCGAATTACGCTGTGGCAGTAGGCACCATCTGGGACGAGCGATTGAAATCACTCGCTATGGTCGGACCTGTCCAGGAGACAGAAGACAAACCAGATAAACAGCCTTTGGCGACCCGCTCCTGGAAACCTGCTCACTTGCCCCTTGGGCAAATCTGGGCGGAGCGAGTGATTTCAATCACTCGTCCCAGCTCTGCCATCGTGCTGGAGGCACCGCCTGCCCTCATCGGTGAACTTGTTGCCGCACCCGGCTCCTTGGCAGGGTGACAAGGACAACTGTTTCCGCTGCCCCATCGCAATACCTTCTACTTCTGACTTGTCCAGCAGTAGCTCCCACGTTTGCCATCTTGCCTCCGCCGTTGATCGCTCTCGTACCTGGTGATTAGCTGCTCCGGGAAGGGCGCAGCCAGCGCGAAACGCGCCCAACCGTCTCGTCATAGAGGAGCCGCGTCGTTTCCCGAGGGTTGAGGATAATGCCAACAATCAAGATCGTTACTGCGCCAATCAGGAACGTGATTGGCAGTGCCATTAGTAGCATCAGCCTGACCGCGATATAGGTGCCGACCAGATGGAGAAAATCCAACATGGCTCCTGTCCTACTACCCCGGCGGCCAGGTCAAATGCCGCCCGCCTAAAACGTGCAGGTGCAAATGGTCCACGGACTGTCCGCCGTCTTTGCCGACGTTCACGACCACACGGAAGCCGTCTTCGGCCAGGCCCAGGGTCCGGGCGACGTGGACGGCGGCCTGCATGAGCTGGCCGAGCAGGAGGGTGTGGTCGGGCGTCGCGTCCAGCAAATTGACAAGCGGCTCTTTGGGGATGACCAGAATGTGCGTCGGGGCCTGCGGGGCCACGTCTCGGAAAGCGAGGATCTGGTCGTCCTCGTAGACGATGTCGGCGGGGATCTCGCGCCGGAGGATCTTGTCGAAAATCGTGTCCGCCATTTAGGTCGCCTCCAGATGGCCGAAGGCGTCGCCGCCCGGCAGGATTTCGGTCAGCGTCACCGGAACGATCTGACCGCGTCGGGACGCAGGCGCCTCGAACTGCACCCGGACGTAGTTGCCGGTGTAACCGGAGAGCCAACCCTCTCGCGCGCCCTTGGCTTCAGCCAACACGTCAATGGTTTGGCCCAGGTCGCCCGCCGCAAAGGCTTCCTGGCTTGCCACGCATATGGCCGTGAGCTCGCGGTGGCGGCGCTCTTTCTCTCCGTGGGGGACGTCGTCTTTCAGCTTCTCCGCCGCCGTGCGCTGCCGGGGGGAGTAGCGGAAGACGTGCGTCCGGGCGAACTGCATCTTTCGGGCGAAGGCCAGCGTGTTCTCGAACAGGGCTAATGTCTCGCCGGGGTAGCCGACGATCAGGTCCGTGGTCAAGCCGATGCGCGGCATCAGGGCGCGCAGCTTGTCCACGGTCTCGGCGAAAAAGCGCGTGTCGTAGGGCCGGTTCATGGCGCGTAAAATCGTGTCGTCGCCACTCTGCAAGGAAAGATGCAGGTGAGGGGCGATGTTGGGGTGGGCGGCCATGGCATTGATCAGCTTGTCGGGGATCTCGACGGGCTGGACGGAGGACAGGCGGACGCGAGCGATGCCTTCGATGTCGGCGACGGCAGCCAGCACGTCCGCCAAATCAGGCCCGCCGCTGCCGGTCTCGGGTCCGTAGGCGCCGACGCAGACGCCGGTGATGACGACCTCTTTAGCGCCCGCTCCAGCCATCGCCCGCGCTTCGGCCAGCACGTCGGCAAAGGGGCGGCTCGCCATGACGTTGCGGGTGAAGGGGATGGAGCAGAAGCCGCAGAAGTACTGGCAGCCATCCTGCACCTTCAAGGTCGCCCGCGTCCGGTGCAGCCTGGCGGGGCGCGGCAGCAGCGACTCGGACGAGATCAGGCCATCAGGCGCGGCCTCAGGGAACACGGCTAGACCCGTGTGCGGTGAGGCGGGCGAGGACGAATACTGCATCAGGTCGGGGAAGGCAGCCAGGACATGGGAGGCCGTCCGCATCTTCTCCGAGTTCGGCACTAGCAGGGCCGCACCGTCCACGGCCTCGCCGGTGTCCAGGGCCATCTGGGCGAAGCAGCCGGTCAGGACGACCTTCGCTCCTTCCTTCTGCCGGGCGGCCCGCCGTGCCATCTGGCGCGATTTGCGGTCGGCATCCGCCGTGACCGAGCAGGTATTGATGATGTAGACATCGGCCGGCTCGCGGAAGTCGACCAGCGCGAAGCCTAGGGCTTCAAAGCTCTCAGCCAGCCGCTCGGTCTCATATTGGTTGACTTTGCAGCCTAAATTAGTGAATGCAGCGGTTGGCATGATGTCCTGGAGTGTACCGTAAAGGCCGGGACGCTGTCAAGAAGAAGCAAGGAGACCGCAACCACATGCCCCCCGCGTTTCTCAGCATTTTAGCGCGGGATGAAAGGCTCGGTGCGACCGAGCGCTCGCGCCCGGAGGCGACGTGTATACTGGAGAGGTACAAGAACTCATGGCAGGACCGAAGGAAAGCTATCTGAACGGGATGCCCTCGCTGGTGGGGGACGTCACGAACCCCCAGGCCAAGCAAGTTTTGGAGCAGCATCGCCAGGAGGCGCGGCAGCAGCGGCAGCGCCTGGAGCAGATCTTCCGGCAGATGGGCGAGACGTCGAACGACATCCAGCCGGAGGGCATTAAAGGCATCCTCGCTGAGAATAGCAAGACCAAGTCGCAGTGCTACGACCCCGCCACCCATGCCAAGCAGCTCAACGACACGTAGGCCGCGTAGCCGCGTAGGCCGCGCAGACCGCGTAATTTCGGGTATACCATAACTAACAGGCCCCCCGGCGCCCCTCGGCGTCTGGTGGCCTTTTTGCTGAGGAGGACACCCAGATGGACACAAAAGGTCTACCCCGCGAACAATGGGGCGCGTTTTTCGACGACCTGAGCCGCGAGTTTGAGTCGGGGCTGGTCACGGTGGAAGTGAGCGGTGACGGCCTGCCGCACGTCCCGTTGATCGAGAACCTGCCGCTGCTGGGCATCACGCTGAACACCAAGGGCAGCGACGCGGGCAGCATCACGATCATGACGGGGGAAGACGTGGACACGGCCATTTCCCACACGGTCACAGGGCCGACGCAGGTGAACGTCGCCCGCGAAGCCCACGGCGCAGTCGCCGCCGTCCAAATAGACGCGCACGACCCAGCCCAGACGCGCATCCACTTCTTGTCTTCTATTTAGCCCCGGCATCGGCTGCCACATAAAAAATCCCGCCTCCCACCGCTGAGAGATCAGCGGGGAAGGCGGTCTGTGAGCGTTGGGCCGCGAGCCTACATGCTATGCATCGTAGTACAGGAAGAACTCGTAAGGATGGGGGCGCAGGGCCACGCCCTCGACCTCGCGGACTCGCTTGTAGTCAATGTAGGTCTGGATCAGCGACTCGGTGAACACGTCACCTTTCAACAGGAACTCGTGGTCGGCCTCGAGGGCGGCCAGCGACTCGGTGAGCGTGCCGGGGGTCTGGGCGATGCCGGCCTTTTCTTCTGGGGCCAGCTCGTAGATGTCCTTGTCGATGGGCGGCGGCGGCTGGATCTTGTTCTGGATTCCGTCAATGCCGGCCATCGCCATAGCCGAGAACAGCAGGTAAGGGTTCGCGGTCGGGTCCGGGGCGCGGAACTCGACGCGCTTGGACTTGGGCGACCCGGCGATGGGGATGCGGACGGCGGCGGAGCGGTTGCGGGCTGAGTAGACCAGGTTGATAGGCGCCTCGTAGCCCGGAACCAGGCGGCGGTAGGAGTTCGTGCTCGCCGCGCCGAAGGCCAGCAGGGCCGGGGCGCGCTTCAGGATGCCGCCGATGTAATAAACGGCTGTCTCGGACAGGCCACCGTAACCCTTCTCATCGTAGAAGATGTTGGTGTCGCCCTTCCACATGGAGACCGAGCAGTGCATGCCCGAGCCGTTGTCCTGAAAAATGGGTTTCGGCATGAACGTGGCCGTGTACCCGTTCTGGGCCGCCGTGTTCTTGACGATGTACTTGTGCATCAGCAGTTTGTCGGCCATGGATACCAGAGAGTCGAACTTGATGCCGATCTCGCACTGGCCTGCGTTGCCGACTTCATGGTGATGGACGTCCACCTCGATGCCAGCTTCGAGCAGGGTCAGCACCATCTCGGAGCGCAGGTCGGCGAGGGTATCCGAGGGCGGGACGGGGAAGTAGCCTTCCTTGGTCCGCATCTTATAGCCGAGGTTCGGCTTCTCGTCGCGGCCCGAGTTCCAAGCGGCCTCGTCCGAATCGATGTAGTAGAATCCTGAGTTCGCAGTCTGGCCATAGCGGATGTCGTTGAAGACGTAGAACTCGGCCTCGGGTCCGAAATAGGCCACGTCCGCGATTCCTGTAGACTGGAGATAAGCTTCGGCCTTCTTGGCGATGTTGCGCGGGTCGCGTGGGTACTTCTCGCGGGTGATGGGGTCCTCGACATCGGCGATGATAGACAGCGTCTTCACTTCGGTGAAGGGGTCCAGCACGGCGGTGTCGGCGTCGGGGACCAGGAGCATGTCTGACTCGTCAATGGTCTGGAAGCCCCGGACCGAGGAGCCGTCGAATGGCAGGCCGACGGTGAAGACCTCTTCTTCAAATCGGTGCGCGGGCAGCGTGAAGTGCTGCCAGGTGCCGGGGACGTCAATAAACTTGACGTCCACGAACTTTACGTCGTTGTCTTTGATCAGAGTCAGCACGTCTTGGGGTGTTTTTGCCATTGAGGGGTCCGGTCTCCTTAAGATTGGTCATTATTTGGTCATTATTGGGTATCATGCCCTACAGGCGAGCGAGCAGACACAAAAAAAGTCCCTGGGACGGCCCCGCAAAGCACCCAAAGCCGCCGCATTTTGGGTATATTCGCATGAAAACCGAACCAGGAACGTCAATGTTCCGCTTGAAGAGTGCTTCTTCGCTCTGAGCCTCTAGTATACAAACAAACTAGGCAGTTGTCAAGAGCGGCCCTCGCGCGGATTTTCTCGCCCAGTGTTTGTGCTATAATAACCCAATAGTTTCGGGCGAGTGTGCAGACCCGCCGCGCCCGAGCCTGGAGACACGCGCCATGAAAACATCTTCATCCTACTGCCTCAGCCTCGCGGCTCTCGCCGTCTCCTGCGGCGCCGTCTGCGTTTCTGCTGCCCCCAACTCGAAGCCCGCCGCCACCAAGAGGACCGTCCCGAACCCGGCCCTGGATCGCTACAACAAGGTGGTCAGCGACTTCAACAAGGCGACGCAGGACTTTAACAGCGCGAAGAACGGCGATAATGCGGACGCCCTGAAGGCCGCCAACCAGGAAGTCGCGGCGAACATCGCCGAACTGACGGCCCTGGCACAGACGCCGGAGTACCAGAACGACTCGACGGTCCACAACTTGATCGGCTATCTGTATCTGACGCAGGACAACCCGACGGCCGCCACCCCCGAACTGCAAACCACCGTCCGGCTCAAGCCCGACAACCTGGACGCGCGCAACAACCTCGGCAATGCCCTGCGGCAGCAGCAGCGTTACGACGAGGCCGCCGAGCAGTACCGCTACGTCCTGGGCCACTTCGCGCTGACGCCGGGCCTGGACGCGGCGCGCATCAAGCTCAATCTGGCAACCGCGTTGGGGCAGGCCGGCAAAACGGATGAGGCCCTGGCGCTCTTCGGCGAGCTGGCAGCTGCGCCGAACACCAGCGCAGCGACTTACAAGATCTACGGCTTCTTCCTGCAAAAAGCCGGACGCAGCGCTGAGGCCGCCGACGCTCTACATAAAGCCGCCGACCAGGACCCCAAGGACGCGACCGCCTGGCTCAGTGCGGGCGAGCTTTACGCCAAGAACCAGCGCTACGATGATGCCATCACGACGCTGTCCAAAGCGGTCGGCCCGGACGTTGATCCCAATCTCGACTCGGTCGGCCAGTATGATGCCTACTTCGCCTTGGGCGAGGCCAATGCCGCCAAGAGCAACACGAATGAAGCCATCAAAGACTTCGACATGGCTGCGGCTCTCCAACCGGCGAACGCCACCCCTGTCTACAACAAAGGCGTCTTGCAGGAGCAGGCCGGGCTGAAGCCGGACGCCGAGGCGTCCTACCGCAGCGCGCTCACGAAGGACACCGGCAGCGTCCAGGTCCAGGCTGCCCTGGGCCTGCTGCTGGCCGATGAGGGAAATGCGGCCGAATCGGTGACTCTGCTCGCGCAGGCCGCGCCCAAGCTGACCCAGGATGCCAAGGCCGCGCCGATCTACGCCCGACTCGGGGACCAGTACGCCAAGCAGGGTGACTACGCGAACGCCGACCGAGCACGTCGGCAGGCGCTGGCGCTCGCTCCGGGCAGTGCCGATGTCCATTTAGCCCTGGCCGACAGCGACATGGCGCGGCACCTGTACGTCGCCGCCCTGGCCGAGTATGGCGCCGCCGCCCGACTGCGCCCCTCCGACCCCGCCATCCAGAACGGGCGCGGCGTCGCCTACAAAAGCCTGAAACAGTACCCGAAGGCGCTGCGGGCCTTCCAACAGGCTCTGGCGCTCGATCCCAGCAATGCCCAGGTGCAGAACAACATCGGCGTCCTCTACGAACTCCTCGGCAGCCGGGCGCAGGCCGTCGCCGCCTACAAGAAGGCGCTGGTCTTGAACCCCAGCCTGGAGATCGCGCGTCGCAACCTCGGACGATTCGCCCACAAAACGGCGATCTATTAGAACCTTTTAGAAGAAACACATGCAGAGTATCGGGATCATGGCTAACAACGGCAAGGCGGCGGCGCTCGAAGTCGCGGCATCTG
>JANOOM010000331.1:0-8696 GCA_031421335.1 Armatimonadota bacterium | reverse complement strand
AGCCGGTGGGCGATCACGAGCGTCGTCCGCCCGCGCATCAGCGTTTCGAGGGCCTCCTGAACGACCTTTTCGGACTCGGCATCGAGGGCCGAAGTCGCCTCGTCCAGTATCAGAATGCGGGGGTCCTTCAGCAGAGCGCGGGCGATGGCGATGCGCTGCCGCTGCCCGCCCGAGACCTGCTTGCCGCGCTCGCCGACCAGGGTGTTGTATCCATCCGGCATTTTGGCCGGATCGGAAATGAAGGAGTGGGCGTTTGCCGCCCGCGCTGCCGCCTCGATCATGGCGTCGGTCGCCAGCGGGTTGCCGTAGGCGATATTGTCCCGGATAGTCCCGCCGAACAGGACGGTCTCCTGGGGAACGATGGCGATCTGCCGGCGCAGGGAGGCCAGGGTAACGGAACGCAGGTCGTGACCGTCCACGCGGATCGTGCCGGCCTGCGGGTCGTAGAAACGCGGGATCAGGTCGGCGATGGTGCTCTTGCCCGCGCCGGACGACCCGACGACGGCGACCACTTCGCCCGGCTTCATTGTGAACGAGATGTCGCAGAGGACGGGCGTGTCCGGGTTGTAGGCGAAGGCGACGTGGTCGAACTCGACGGTCCCGGCCACTTCTCCGAGCGCGACGGCGCCGGGGGCATCCTCGATCTCCGAGCGGACGTCGAGGACGTTCTGGAAGATGCGATTGCTGCCGGCCTGAATCTGCTCCCAGGTGACTTTTGCACCGCCTAGGTTGCTGACTCCGACGGCGACTTGATTCAGAACGTAGATAAACTGAACCAGCTCTTCCAGGGTCAGCTTGTGCGAAATGATGAGCTTGCCGGCGAACCAGAGGGCCAGCGCGATCCCCCCTGCGCCAATCACGTCCGTGACCGGCTTGAGCTTGGCGGACTGCCGGATGACCCGCATGGCGAGGTCTTTCGCCAGGCCGTTCTCTGACCGAAACCGGTCCGTCGCGTACTGCTCCGCCCCGAACGACTGAATGATGCGGATTCCGCTGAAGGTTTCTTCCATCAGCGTGTTCACGTCCGCCAATTTGTCCTGCGTCCGCCCCGTAGTGGATCGCACCAGGCGCGAGAGTCGGCCAATGCTGAAGACCATGGCCGGGACGGCGAGCAGGGCAGCGCAGGACAGGGGGACGGAGATCTGGAAGATCATCACCACGCCCACGATGATGGTGAATGGGGCGGGGGCCAGGTCCTTCAGCCCGGAAACGCTGCCTTGCAGCAGTGGGACATCGTTGTTGATCGTGGACATCAAGGCGCCGGTGCGCTGCCGGTTGAAGAAGCTCAGAGAAAGTCCTTGCAGGTGCCGGTAAATGTCATTGCGGAGGCTTAATCCGAGTCGCTGACCCGACTCGGCGAAGAAAACGGTCTGGCCATAGTAGAACAAACCGCGCAGGGCATAGATAGCGACAATCGAGACGCTGATCACGTTGAGCTGCGTCTTGAGGCCGCCGGTATGCATGATCCCCTGACTGATCAGCCCGAGCAGCCGGCTATGCTTCCCATTCGCGAGGTCTGCCCCGCCGGTGCTGGCGTGGACGAACGCCCCGAGCAGGGCGGTGACCAGCAGCGACATGGCGCTGACGCCGACGGCGCAGCCAAGGGCGCCGAACAAGTAGCGGCGGTCGGGACGGATGTAGAACCAGAGGCGGTCCCAAATGTCGCGCGGCTTGTGCATGGTGTCCTAGTGTACCAGAAAACGCAGACTTAGAAGCAGGACGAAGGCGAGCGCGAAGCTCGCCGAGGTCTGCTCGCGGTTTTTCAGCGCCTGCGCCCATTCAAACCGGCCCGCCCCGGTCGTGCGCGGCAGGGGCGAAGGCAGCAGGCGCGGGACCCGGCGCACATAGTCGAGATAGGGGGCGCCGAACTTCGCCGTCAGGAACGACTCTTCGTAGAGGATGGCAGCGAGGTGGAACACGAGGAAAAGGCCGACCATCAGGCCGACGCCCCACAGGCCCAGGCCGGAGATCAGACCGTAGCCGACGGCCAGCAGCAAGGAGCCGAAGTAAAGGGGGTTGCGGACGTAGGCGTAGGGGCCGCCCGTGGTGATCTCGGCGTCCTTGGCGATGTAGCCCGCCGACCAGAAGCGGACGATCTCGCCCAGGACGACCAGGGCGATGCCGGCCGCGTAGGCCGCCCAGCCGCCGTCGTTCCGGCGCAGCGTCAGCGACAGGGCCAGCAGCAGCAGGGGGACGAGCCAGGTAAAGACAGTGCGACGGCGCACCAGAAACGGCGGCTTCATGGCCGGGGTCGGGTCGGGTTCAGACACAGGGTTCTCGGAGTTAATCATTTTCACTTATCGCGGGCGGCGATCAGGTCCAGCAGCAATCGGGCCGCGCGGTTGACGCCGCCCGGCTTTCCCAGGCTGCTTTCCACCAGGGCGTTCAGCTTCTCTTTCAGGCTCAAGATGCGCTCCGGCTCCAGCAGCATTTCCACCGCAAGCTCCGCAATGGCGCTCGGGTTGGCATACGGCCCAAGCAGCTCGGCGACGACGCGCTCCTGGGCCAAAACGTTCGGCATCCCAAGGTGAATGATGCCGTGCGACCTCTGCCGCAGGAGAAACTCCAGTGACTGGAGCAGCGAGCCGCGGTAAACGATGACCATCGGCTTTTTGAGGATCATCGCCTCTAAAGTCGCCGTGCCCGACTTGGTCAGGACCACATCGGCCCGCGCCAGGACGTCCCAAGTCAGGCCGGCCACGATCACCAGGGCCGCAGGGCCGGTGGGTGGCGCGGGCCTCCCCTGTGCATCCTCCTCGGGGAGCGGGGTCCGCAGAATCACGCCCTCGTTGGTGGCGAGCTGCGGGGCGGGCATCGCGCTGTGGGCGAGCCGGGCCAAGGCGTCCCCCGCCCGCGTCAGCAGCAGGTGAAAGCGCGTGCCGCGCCCGCCGGCCCCCTGCGCGCGCCGGATGATCTCTTCGACCAGAATCTGCCACTTCGGCGACCCCAGGGCGAGGACGAACTGGACGCCCGGAATGCGGCCGGCGATCTCGTCCGCCGCCCCAACGAGGGCGGGCAGGATGTGCCGGATCTCACCTTTGCGGCTCCCCGGCAGCAGGGCCACGATGGGCCGGGCCGGGTCCAGCCCGAAGCGCGCGTAGAAGTCGGCGTCGGGCAGGGACGGCTTGACCAGGTCCAGCAGCGGGTGGCCGACGAAGTGGGCGTCCGCCCCTTCCGCCCGCAGCAACGCCTCCGACCACGGGAACGGCGTCACGATGCGGTCGGTGACGGCGGCCAAACTCTTCGCGCGGGGGCGCGGCACGGCGACCCGCCGCCACGAGCCGGGCGGAAAAAAGTAGAAGACCGGGCAGTCGGTGTTTTCCTTTACCCAGCGGGCCAGCTTGACGTTGAATGCGCCGGCGTCAATCAATACCACGGCGTCGGGTGGGTCGCGCTTGATGGCGCGCTCCATGTCCCAAAGCACCCAGAACATGCCCGGAATCTTCGGCAGAGTGTCCGCGATGCCGATAGCCGCCCAGGGGTCGCTGTCGTGGCGCAGGTCGAAGCCGGCTTCCGACAGGAAGTGGCCCCCAATGCCCCACGCTTCCACCGAGCGCGGATGCACCAGGGCGCGCAGAGCGTTCAGCAGGGCCGCTCCCTGGCGGTCGCCGGACGGCTCGCCGGCCACCATCGCGATCCGAAGGGGTTTTTCCGAAGGTTCTTCCGGCAACCGCTCACCCCCCGTCACTGCCGGGGCGCGTCGTTCTGGCGCCCGTTTGAGCCAAACCGGATGTTGCGGATGAAGTCCAGCAAATAGTCCCGCTCGGGGCTTGCGGCGACCTCGTTGTCAATGGTCTCGATAGCCTGCGACATGTTCATCTGCGACCGGTACAAAAGCTTGTAAGCCTGCTTCAGATCGGCCCGGACGGGCGAAGAAACCCCGGAGCGGCGCAAACCGATCACGTTGAGGTCCAACACCTTGCAGGGCCGCCCATCGGCCATCATGAACGGGGGGATGTCCTGGACGACCTTGGAATAGCCGCCGATCATCGCCAGCCGGCCCAGGCGGACGAACTGATGGACACCGACGAAGCCCCCAAAGTTCACGCGGTCTTCCACCTCGACGTATCCCGAAATGCCGGTCATGTTCGCCATGGTGATGCTGCTGCCGATGCGGCAGTTGTGGCCGATGTGCGAGTAGGCCATGATCAGGTTACCGTCGCCGATGCGCGTCTCATTGCCCGCGCCCGCCGCGCGGTGGATCGTGACGTGTTCGCGGATGATGTTGTTGTCGCCGATGATCAGGAAGCTCTTCTCACCTTTGAATTTGCGGTCCTGCGGGATGCCGCCGAGGACGGCGCCGGGGAAGATGTCGCAGGCCGCCCCGATGGTGACATACGGCTCTATGACGACGTGGGGCCGCAGATGCGTCCCGTCCCCAATGGCGGCCTCGGCGCCGACCACGGCGTAGGCGCCGATCTCGACATCGCTGCCGATGGTCGCGCTGGGATCAATGCTAGCTGTAGGGTGGATCTTCATTCAGGGATGGTGTCTTTTCCGCGTTCACAAACTTGACTAGAAGGAGTCGACTAGGGCGAACATGATTTCTGCCTTCGCCACTTCCTGACCGTTTACGCGGGCGGTGCAACGCACTTTGCCCATGTTGCTGCGGACGCGCAGCAGTTCCGCTTCCATCTCTAAGGTGTCACCGGGAACGATGGGGCGCCGAAACTTGACCCCATCCAATGTCCCGAGATAAGCCAGCTTGCCTTTGTGCTCTTCCACGGAAAGGATCATCACCCCGCCGACCTGCGCCATCGCCTCGATGATCAGGACGCCCGGCATGACGGCACGCTGCGGGAAGTGTCCCTGGAAGAACGGCTCGTTGGCGGTCACGTTCTTGATCCCGATGGCGCGCTTGCCCGGATCCAGCTCCAGAATCCGGTCTACCAGGAGGAAAGGGTAGCGGTGCGGCAGGATTTTCTTGATCTCATCAATGTCGAGTACAGGCAAAATGGTCTCCTAGTGAGGGATGTCTGAGAGGGTCCGTGCCAAGCGCACGTTCAGGGCGTGGCCGGGTCGGACGGCGATGACTTGGGCCAACAGGGGGCGTCCGAGCAGGGAAAGGTCCCCGATCAGGTCGAGCAGCTTGTGGCGGGCCAGCTCGTTCGCGAACCGCAGCGGCGTCTCGTAGCCTTCTTCCCCCAACACGACGGCGTTCTCACGCGAGGCGCCGAGGCCCAGTCCGTGTGCGCGAAGCGCCTCTATCTCCGACAGGAACCCGAACGTCCGGGCGGGGGCGATCTCGGCGCCGTAGTCGCCCCCGGCGGCGTCGAAGGTGGCCGCGAGCGTCCCAAGGTAGGGATGCCCTGGGTAGTCGAGTACGACAGTCCAAGTCAGGCGCTCGGCGGGCAGGGCCACGAGGGTGCCGCCGTTCGCCGAAAGCGTGACCGGGGCGAGCAGCGCCATCGGGGAGACAGTCGCTCCCGGGTGCTCCCGAAAGCCAGCCTCGCGAACGAGCGCGACGAACGGGGCGGCGCTGCCATCGCCCGCCGGCATTTCCCCGCCCTCCGTCTCGATTAATGCGTCATCCACCCCAAGGCCCGCCAGAGCCGAAAGGACGTGCTCGACTGTCTGAACCTCGACCCCGTTCAGGCCAAGCCGGGTGCATCGCGAAGTGTCGGTGACATTCGCCGCGCGGGCGGGGATTTCCTGCCCGGTCGCCCGGTCGCGGAAGACCAGCCCGGCCCCCGCTTCGGCGGGGAGGAGACGAACGGAAGCGTCGGCCCCCGAGTGCAGGCCGACGCCTTTGTAAGTCCGACTGGGACCGGCCAGCGTGGTGCGCGGGCGCTCCGTCACGAAGAAGCCCCTTTCCCTTTTGCCTTTTCTTTCGCCAGATCGGTTTCCAGGGCGGCCAGGCGGTCTTCGAGCTTTTTGATCTGCTTGTTCAAGTCGGGCAGCTTACCGTAGAGGGCCTGCGCCCGCATTTCCTGCCCGTGCGGGCGGGAATACATGCCGGACACAAAGGACTGCGGCGGCAGGTTACTGATGACGCCGGCCTTGGCGGCGACGATGGAACCGTCGCCGATGGTGACGTGGTCCTTGACGCCGACCTGGCCGGCGAGGATAACGCCGTCGCCGATGTCCACGCTGCCGGAGACGCCGACCTGAGCGACGATCACGCAGTTCCTGCCGACCGTGACGTTGTGGCCGATGTGAACCAGGTTGTCTATCTTGGTGCCGGTGCCGATGCGGGTCGAGCCGGTTCGGGCCTTGTCAATGGTGACGTTCGCGCCGATTTCAACGTCGTCCTCGACGATGACACGACCGATCTGCGGGATCTTGTAGTGTCGGTTTTCGATGAACATATAGCCGAAGCCGTCGGTCCCCAGCACGCTGCCGCTGTGGATGACGACGGCATTCCCGATCTCGGTGTCGTCGTGCAGAACGACGTGCGGATAGATCACGCAGTTGTCGCCAATGGAAACATTGTCGCCGACGTAGACAAACGGATAGATGACGCAGTTCTCGCCCAGGCGCACGTTGTCGCCGACCACGGCCAGGGCATGGACGGAGGCGTTGCGCCCGATGGAGACGTTCTCACCCAGGATGGCGGTCGGGTGAATGCCCTTGTAGACCTTCGGCTCAGGCGCGAAAATCCGCAGGACCTGGGCGAAAGCGAAGCGCGGGTTCTTGACGCGGATCAGCGGCTTACCGCCCGAATGCGCGGCGGACACAGGGCTGTTGGCATGGGCGATCACGGCCGAGGCGCGCGAGCGCCCGGCGCTCGAAAGCAGCTTATCGTTCTCGGCGAACGTGACGTCGCCATCTTCCGCGTCTTCAATGCTGGAGATGCCCCGGATGGCGATCGAGCCATCGCCTTCTACCGATCCTTCGATGAGCGCGGCCAGTTGTCCAACAGTCGTTTGCATGCCTTCTCCTTCTCCAGCGCCTCGTCAAGACATCCCGAAGATACCGCAAAAAATCTCGTCGAAAATCTTCTCAGCAAAATCCTTTTCAGCCTGGCGGCAGCCGCCAGACGCTCGCCCGCATGGCCTGCGTCATCGGCTGGGTCAGGTCCCGGTCGCCGGGGCGGGGCGGGCCGAACGTCACGTCCCAGTTCTTCTGCCCCGCCGTGTCCCGCGCCGCCGCCAGCGTGTCGTCGTACAAGTGCCGGACCCAGCGCGCCCGCTGTGCAGTCAGGTGCGCCTCGGCCGCCGTGAGACTGGCCTGGGCGAGTGCGGCCCGCCCCGCCGACCGGCCCTTCGGCAGCGCCTCCGCTCCCGCGTTCCCGTCGGCGGCGACGCCGACCGGCGCGGGCAAGGCCAGCGCGCCTAGGAGGGCGTCTCTTTGCCGCGTCAGCCGCGCCTGCTGACCGGCCAAATAATGGTCGTCGGCGGCCAGCAGTCGGGACTCCAGCATACTCGCCTGCATCCGAACATAAGCGATACGCGCCTCTCGGAGCCGCAGGACTTCGGCCTCTTGACGCGCTTTTTCCGCGTCCCGCGCCTGAGTGCGGGCGGCGATCAGGGCCTGGAGCCTCGCGTGGTCCGCTTCCACCTTCGCCCGCAACGCTTCCCACTTGGGGGCAGGCAGCGTGGACTCTTTCCAGCCGTTCAGCGTGCTGGTCAGCGTCTCGACGTTGGCCTGTAACAGCTGCAGCTCCAGGTCCGGCGAGGTCGGCGCTGCCCCGGTGGGAAGCGCATAGAGCTGCCGCGCCGCGCGGCGCCAGTTGTCCTGCTGGCTGGCGATCTGGTCCGCCCGCGCCGCCTCTCGCCGTGACCGGAGACCGCCCAGAAGGGACCCCTGGATTGAGCTGAGACGGGCCGAGGCCGCGCTGAGATCGGTGCTGGAGACCTCCACGGTCTGAACCAGGGCGGGCGGCAGGGCCGGCAGAACGGCGATCTTCTGGTCAGGCCGATCCGCCGGAGGCAGGGACCGCGCCGCCGTTTCCAGTCGGCTCAAGGCGGCATCATACCGGCCCACGCCGCCCCACCCCGGATGCCGCCGCGCCAGGATGTCCAGGTTGACATAGCCCCGGACGGGGGGCGGGGCGGGCGGGCGGCTGTGCGTCGCGCACCCGCCGCCGATCAGTGACAGGACGGCTCCCAGCAGGAAGGCCCTACTTGTGGCCTTACTTATTGATGCGCTTGACCACGTCCGCCGTGATGTCATTGGTCGTGTATACCGCGATGTTCGAGTCGAAGACGACGGACAGGCCCTTCTGCTGGGCGACGGCGGAGATGGCCTCCTTCACGCTTTGGGTGAACTCGGTGTTGTCCTTCTCCTGGAGCGCCTTGAGCTGCGCCTGGTAGCCGTCCCCGATCTCTTGCAGGGCGGCCTTGCCGGCATCATACTGGGTGGTCAGTGAGGCGATGCGCGCCGTATCGGCGGGCGTCGGCGCCTTGGCCTGCTGCAAGTCGGTCAGATCCTTGGCCGCTTGGGTCGCCTTGTTTTGGAGCACGAGGACGCGCGTGCGGTCGGCGTCGGACGGGGCCGTCTTGCTGAGAAGGCCGCCGAGTTCGACCTGCTCGGTCTTGGTGAGCATGATGCTGGATGTCTGCTGAGTGAAAGCGGTGTTCAGGCGGTCAGCCAGCGCGTGCAGGTCCGTGTCATACTTGGCCTTGCGGGAAGACTCGGTCTGGAGTTTCTGGATGTCCACACTGCCGAACGTGGGCATCCCGGCGGGGGCGGCCGACGCGGGTCGGGCGGCCGCCAAAGAAGGAGCGATGGCAATGGCGACGGCTCCGAGTGTC
>JANOOM010000330.1:0-6954 GCA_031421335.1 Armatimonadota bacterium | reverse complement strand
TGATCTTCTTCCAGATGACCCTGCTGGGCGCGGTGGCGATGTTCTTCTCGGTCTTCCTACCGCCCGTCGTCAACTTCTTCGTGACCTTCGGGGTCTGGCTGCTCGGCACCAGCGGCGTGCTCAGTCCGGACGGCCCGCTCGGCTTCCTGCACTTGCACCTCTTGGTGCCCAACTTCGGCAATTATGCCATCCAAAATCCATTCATCAATCCCAGCGTCCATGTCATCCAGGAGCCAGCCTACATGACGCTGACCATCGTTTACGCGCTGGTTTATACCGCCATCCTGCTGATGCTCGGGACGGTGATCTTCGACCGCCGGGAAGTCTAATCATGAATCCAAACACTGGCAATACTCGGGCGCGGCGTTTTCAAATGCTCGCCGCCGCCCTGCTCCTATTCGTCCCTATCGCACTTCTGCAAAAGGGCATTGACCCGATCTACCAGAAGAACTACGCCCCGTCCCAGAGCTTCAGGCTGGGCGCCAAGAACCTCCCCGTCGAGATGGCCCTAGGCGCCTTCACCGGGTTCCGCGAGGCGGTCGCCGGCATGCTCTGGGTGCGCTGCGATGAGTTCTTCCACAACGGCGACTACGAGGCCATCATGCCCCTCATCCGCGTCATCACCTGGCTGGACCCCCACCAGATAGACGTCTACGAGACCGGCGCGTGGCACATGGACTACAACTTCACCGACTCGTCGGAGCGGTCCGACCGGCGCTACATCCCGTTCTCGCTGTCGCTGCTCGGCGAGGGCATCGCCAACAACCCCGACGAGCCGGACTTGTACGCCGACATGGCCTTCGTCCACTACTTCCGCAAGATCGAGGACTTCCCCCAATCCGCCCACTGGTTCGGCCAGGGCTGGGACGTCGTCACGGCCAAGAACCTGGGAGACGTCAACGACCCGACCCAGTTCACCGAGGCCGACAAGGGTGTCATGACCATCGGCCACGGCTTGGCCCACTCTTACGAGTTCAGCGGCAACATTTCCGCCGCCGTGGACCAGTGGAACAAGTGCCTGAAGCTGCACGATGCCTTGATCAAGCAGAAGCCGGATGACTTCTCCGAACAGCAGGACAAAGGGATCGCCCTGAAGCAGCTTTATGAGCTGCAAGGCCGCATGAAGTACCGCCCGATCGACACCGCAAAGCCGCTCGACATGCACTTCGCCCCGCAGATCGTCCGCGTCGCGCCCAGGATCTTCGTCGTCAAGGGCACGCTGCAAGGCTACGGGGCCACCAAGTTCAACCTCGAGACCGGCGAGCGCACCTTCGGCCCCGTGGACGGCTGCCGGGTCGAGATTCGGCTCCAGGACGAGGGCTACAAGCTGCCCGTGCTGGGCGCTTACACCCTGACGTCGAGCGTTGACCCTAGTGTCACCATCATGCAGGACGCCGTTTCGGTCCGGGGCGGCAAGATCGGCGGCGACCAGGGCCGCAAGATCGACATGAGCAAGGACCTGGACATGTACTCGTTCAAGGCGCCGCGCTACACGTTCACCGCCTACTTCATGCCCAACAACCCGAATGATGCCCCCATTCAGGTCCAGGACCGGATCGGCTGGCTGGGTGAGGGGCTGGGGCCGCAGGCGAACCTCGTCATTTCCGACGGCAAGGCGCCCCTGCCCGCCGACGCCAGCCCCATCGCGGGCCTGCGCTACCTGTCCAAGACCTTCACTCTGACACGCGACGACATCGAAGGCAAAGGGGAGAAAATCTTCAAGTAGAGTCCTTCACTAGACAGCGCTCGAAAGATGGGGTATAATCCCGGCCATCAAGCGTGACAGTTTGACCGTGCTAGGCGGGGCGTCTGCGGTGCCCTCTTCTCCAAACCCGCATTATGGGAGGCGGAACTCCTGCCCTCGGATCGCTCACTTACGGATTGGCGCGCGCGCGCAGCGTTGATGGCCGGACCCGGCGCAACGGACGACCTCCGAACCTCGTCAGGGTGGGAACGCAGCAGCGATAAGGCGTGTGGCCCGTGTGCCGTCCGGTGCTTCTGGCCGGAGCCAGCGGCGCGACGTAAGACGTAAGGCAACGACTTCAAAGGCAGGTGTACGGTCAATATCGTGGGCGAAAAGCCCGAAAAAGCGCCCCCCGAACTGAAAATTCGGGGGGCGCTTTTTGTGGTACAATGCCCAAATGAATACGGATGCCCCGGAGGCCAGGGCGCAGCCGGGGGCAGAACAAGCACCGCCGGAGACCAGGCCCTACCGCTTGCTGGACGCCTGGCGCGGCGTCGCCGCCCTCTGGGTCGTCCTCCTGCACTCGCGCGGCGCGGACCTCCCCACCGCCTTGAACCACTTCAGCCTGCTCGGCCTGCTCGGTGTCCCCATGTTCTTCGTGATCTCCGGCTACTGCATCGCCAGTGCCGCCCAGCGCTCGGCGGGCATGCCCCGGCCCGCCGCGCACTTCCTCCAAGCCAGAATGAGGCGCATTTACCCCCCGTACTTCTACGCCTCGCTCGTCACCGTCCTCCTGGCGACTCTGCTTGCCTTCCTGACACCGCACCACGTCTTGAACTTCCTGCACCGCGGCCCGCGCTACTATCTCGGGGCGCTGACCCTCACCCAGCCGCTGCTGCACGTTGACTTCATCCTGCCCATCTTCTGGAGCCTCTGCTACGAGGCCGCCTTCGACCTCATCGTCGCCGCCCTGCTCGTCCTGGCCGTGTGGACCCGTCAGGCCCCGCGCCTGCTGGACGCGCTCGCGCTCGTGACGCTCGGCACTCTCCTGTGGCTGGCCCTCGCGGGCCGCGCCTGTCCCTTCCCCTGGGACCGCTGGCCGCAGTTCGGGCTGGGCGTCCTGGTCTATCAGGTCCTCTCCCAGCCGAAGCGCCGGGACCTGTACGCCGTCTTCCTGGCCTGTACAGTCCTGCTGACCGTTTGGGTCGTGCGGCAGAGCCACGGCGTCTACCCGCCCCTCGTCACGAACGAGGGCCAGTCCCCCTTCTGCCTGCCCTTCGCGGCCCTGCTGGTCTTGCTCTTCCGCTGGGACGACGCGCTCACCCGCCATCGGGTCGTAAAGCTGCTGTCTTGGGTCGGCCTGTTTTCCTATAGCCTGTACCTCAGCCACTACATCGCCCTGCGCGTCGTAGACCAGGGCGCAGCGCGGGTGCCTTTTGTCGGGACTTATCCCCTGCTGCTTTACCTAGTCAAAGCCGCCGCCTGCGTCTGCGGCGGCTGGCTGTTCTTCCGGCTCTTCGAGCGGCCCTTCCTGAACACCCGGCAGCGGCAGGAGGAGCGGGAGGTGATGGGTGCAGCCCCGTGACACCTCTCCGCCGGCCTCACTTGTCAGCGCCGCGCCTCTTGAGAATCTTCTGCGCCTCAGGTGTCACATACTGACGGTGCTGAGACAGCAGCATCTTGGCTACTGACACAACATCAGGCGCATTCAGCCGGTCTAGTGCCGCTTCACGGTAGAACTAGTAGATACTTTTTCGCCTTCGACGCTTGTGAAACCGTCTTGAAGTGGCCTGAAGTGAAACTATCCATTCTACCGTGAATCGGTCCTAGTGTGAGGCTTGAGCTTCCAGTTACTCGATCCGCTGCTGAAGGTCACGCACCTGCTTCCAGCTCGCGGCTTGAGCCGACGCCACCATATAGAAAGCCATCGGAAGGAAGCAGAAGAAGACGTTCAAACTCGCCTCATACGAGTGTGGCTTGACAACGAAGAAGATGCCAAGAGCCATGGCGCTCAGGATGGCAGCAAAGAGCGGGGCGACCCAGTAGGTGCCAACCAGTTTGAATAGCATAACGGTTTTCCTCCTCCACGCGGAGCCGAAAGTGAGTAAGTCGAGATGGTCCACTGCGAGTAATGTCTTGTGACGGCAGCGATGTCAAGGAATCAAAAGTGGGCCGGGAGTCGTCTCCCGGCTCTCTCCGTTGCCTGAGCGCCGGTCACTCGCCGGCGGGCAGAGTGAAGGTGCCGTCCGGGATGGCTTCATTCAGGTGTTCGTCCGTAAAACGCTCATCGACGTGCGACTTGATGGCTGGTATGATGTGCTGTGTGCCGCCGATTGTGATAGCTCTGGCTGAATTGTCGGAGTCAGAAACCAGACGGCGGAGGAGGAACGTTTTCTCGTCAATCCACACGGACTCGGTCATCGTGTTCTTACCAGTCATGCGATGAGACGTCAGCACATAACAGGAATGGCCGTCCACCCCGTCTTCCCTCACCTCTGCCTCTGGGGTCGTCCCGAGCGTGAGCGGAGTCCCCCATCTCGTGCCGAGCAGCAGGGCAGGAACCGTCGTCGCCGCACTCAGTGCGATCCCGGTGACGGACCCGAGAGCCATTTCCGCGCTTGCAACCGTCTTCCAGGTCTTTCCAGTGGCGTTGACCTGCTCGACAGTCGCCGTACCGTTAGAGACATAGGTAAACGGGAAACCGCCCATGTCGGTCCCCACCGCCCGAATCCTACCGGGTCGAGCGAACAGAACATTTGCCGACGTGTGGTACTCGCCGGGCGCCCCATTTATGGCAGAGTTCATGGTGACGACCGTCGTGGTTCCCTGATAAGACGAGAGTGCGGCGTATGCGTCCTGACTCCGGGTGGCGATCTGTTGAGCCGTGAGTATTCTGCCGGGAGCCGACACGAGAACATGCCCCGGCTTCAGGGGGGTAGTCAACCGGGCAGCGCGGTGAGTTGTCGTGGTCTTTGCGGTCTTCCCCTTGGCAACAGCATAGGTGCTGAAACCTACCAGGAGAGTAGCGGCGATACCGACGGCGGCTTTGACTTGTGCGATCTTCATGGCTCTCATAGCTCCTTCCGAAAGTTGATGAACGTGTGAGCCGGTCAGGCTCAGATCAATGTGTCCCGCCACGGCGCTGGCCGTCATGTGGGCGATGCTCGCTTGACAGGTGAGCGGGGCCGCCTTGGCGGCATGTGCTGTCAGCAACGCGGCGAGGGCCACGCCTGGAATAAGGACGCCTTCTTTGCCGAGAAACGCCCGCATCTTTTCGAGCGCCCGCGCCACCCTCTTGCGCGCCGCCTCCTCCGACAGACCCAGAGCCGCGCCTGCCTCGGCAAAGCTCAGGCCCTGGAAGAAGCGCAGCAGGACGCACTCGCGCTCACCTTCACGCAGGGCCACCAGTGAGCGGTTCAGCAGCGGCTCGATCTCCGGCCAGGCCGCGTCTTCTCGGCTCGTTGCTTGTTCTCCCATCGCTTCCGCCGCTTTCTGCTCATAGGCCGCTCGCCGCTGTGCTTGGAGCCGGGCGTTTCGGGCCGCGAACCGGGCGGTCTGAAAGAGCCAGCCGGACAAGACGACGTTGCGGCCCAACGTGGGCGCCTTGCGGGCGAGGATCAGGAAGACGGCCAGGGTGACGTCCTCCGCCGCGTCGGCATCGGCAAGCTCGCGGCGGCAGACCGAGTAGACGAGATTCAGGTAGCGCGCCGTCAGGACCGCGAAAGCTTCCTGTGAATTGTTTTCGGTGAACCGGCGCAGGAGCTGCCGGTCGTCCATACTTGCCCGTTCGGCCATGTGCTGTCCTCCTTTCACCTTATTATCTACGCCCAGCCCCGGAAGCGGACACGATTCGATGGCGACGCCAAAAAATCTTTCCGGCCCTGGCTTGGGGTATACTGAGGGGGTATGGCCTACATCTCCCTTTACCGCAAATACCGGCCCCAGACGTTTGAAGATGTCGTCGGGCAGGAACACGTCACGACGACCCTGCGGAACGCCATCATCGCGGGGCGGATTGCCAGCGGGTATCTGTTCACCGGCACGCGCGGGACCGCCAAGACCACCTGCGCGCGCATCCTCGCCAAAGCCCTGAACTGCATTGGGCCGGATGGGCTTCGGGATGCGCCAAACCCGGAGCCGTGCGGCGTCTGCGGGCCGTGCCGGAGCGTGGCCTCGTCGTCGTTCGTGGACGTGCTGGAGATGGACGCCGCCTCGCACGGCAAGGTGGACGACGTGCGCGACTTGGTCGCCTCCATCAAGTTCCCCCCGATGGAGGGCCGCTACAAGGTCTACATCATTGACGAAGCCCATCAGCTCTCGCGGGACGCCATGGACGCCTTCTTGAAGACGCTGGAAGAGCCACCGGACCGTGTGGTCTTCGTCCTCGCCACGACGGAGCTTGACAAGCTGCCCATCACCATCGCGTCGCGTTGCCAGGTCTACGAGTTCAAGCGCGGGTCGGTCGCCCAGATCTCCGCCCGGCTCTCCGAAGTTCTGAGGGCCGAGCGAGTCCAGGCCGATGCCGCCGCTGTGACGCTCATCGCCCGCGCTGCCGACGGCTCTTACCGCGACTCGCTTTCGCTGCTCGAACAAGTCTTGGCATATCAGCGTGAACACGTCACGGCCAGAGACGTCACGGTCGTTCTCGGAACGATTGATGACGACCTGCTTTCCCAAGTCGTGGACCTGATCGCCGACTCGGACGCGGCGGGGGCCTTCGGGCTGGCCGGGTCTATCTTGGAGAGCGGCAAAGATGTCCGTCAGTTTTTGAAAAGCCTGGCCGAGCGGTTCCGGGACATGCTCTTCGTCGGCGTCGGCGCCCGCCCCGCCGCGCCCGGCGAGATGGACGACAGCGCCGCCATGCGCGCCCAGGCCGCCCGGTTCGCTCCGGCGACATTGCTCAAGGCATTGGAAACTCTGACGGCGGCGGAGCAGGAGACCAAGCGCAGCAACCAGCACCGGCTATTACTGGAAATGGCCCTGCTGCGGCTGATGCGGCTGCCCTCCGAGGCCGCTCCGCCTGGGCAGCCCGCTTTCGTCGCGCCACTGCTGGCCCCCGCGTCTGGCAACGGTGCTGGAACCCACCCCGCCGCAAGCGGCGGCCCTCCCGCCCCTGCTCGCAGGGCCTCGGCAGCGGGTACAACGGGAGGGCGCGGAGTTTCGGAGAGGACGGGCAGCCTGGCGCCTGCTGAGGCCCATGCGCCTGCCTCTACCTCTTCCCCTCTCCGCTTCGGGGAGGGTGGCGAGGTACGAGCCGGGAGGGGTTCCCC
>JANOOM010000329.1:0-17364 GCA_031421335.1 Armatimonadota bacterium | reverse complement strand
GCCGCTTGCGGCGGGGTGGGTTCCAAACGAAAGACGACTCCTTTATGCCCTGTCCTGAATGCGGCGCCGACGTGTCTCCCGCCGCTAAGTTCTGCGAGTCCTGCGGGGCGCCCCTGACCCCCGAGGCCATGCCCGCCGCTGAGGCCATGCCCGCCGCCGCGGTCGCCCCCGCCGAGGCCCCCGCCCGCTGCCGGTGCGGGGCCGCCACCGACGAAGTGGACGCCCAGGGTTACTGCACTGCCTGCGGCGTCAAGCGCCGCGCGCCCGCGCCGGCCCGCCCCGCCCAGGCGCGCGACCACGTCGAGATCGTCATGGTGCCCACTTTTGCCGCCGTCACCGACCGGGGCAAGCGTCATGCGAACAACCAGGACGACGTGGCGCTGGCGCGCGAAGAAGTCGGCGGCAAAGAAGCCTCGGTCATCGTCGTCTGTGACGGCGTTTCCAGCGCCCAAGAGGCCGACCGCGCTTCCGCCCTCGCCGCCGCCGCCGCCCGTGACGCCCTGCTGGACTCAGTGCGGGCCGGGACGTTTGGTGAGGCCGCGATGGCGGCGGCGATGCGGGCCGCGCACGAGGCCACACGAGTGATCCCCTACCGCCGCGACCACGAGACCCTCGGCCCCCCCGGCACGACCATCGTGGCCGCCGTCGTCCTGGACGAAATCCTGACCGTCGGCTGGGTCGGCGACAGCCGCGCGTACTGGCTGGGGCCGGGCGCGGCGAGTCTGCTGACACGCGACCACTCGTGGGTCAACGAGATGGTGGACGCGGGCGAGATGACCGAAGCGGAGGCGCTGCGCTCCAAGCAGGCCCACGCCATTACGCGCTGCCTCGGCCTGCTGAACGGCGACCCGCCCGACGACGTCCCGGTCCCGTCCGTCATTTCGCTGACGCCGCCGCCGGGCGGCCTGCTTTTGGTCTGCTCCGACGGCCTGTGGAACTACGCGTCCGCGCCGGAAGATTTGGCTGCTCTGGTCGGGCAGTCGCCCGAAGGGGACGCGCTGGCGCTCTGCCGGCGCCTGGTGGACTTCGCGCTGGCCGAGGGCGGGCGGGACAACATCACCGCCGCTGTGCTTAGGGCGTGATGTCTTTGCAGGCGGGGTTTTCGCGGGCGGTTGAAACCGCGCCAACAAAGGCACAAAACCTGCCTTCGCAGGTTAAGAATAGGACTCTAATCCGAGTCCACGCAGGTGGACTTTGTGATTTTGTTGGCGCGGTTTCAACCGCCCGCTTTTCATACAGTCTGCCCGAGCCGCTGCCAGCGCGTGAAAACGCCTGCGGGCAGCCCCCAGAGCTTCCAGAACTTGTCGTGTGTCAACGAGGGTGGGGGGAGGAGATTGAGGGGGCAGTGGCTGGCGCCCAAGGCTAAAGCGGCTCGCCCAGGAACGTGGTGACCAGCAAATGTCCACTCGCGTGGCTGACGAAGGCCGAACCATCCATGGCGCGGACGACGTGCTTTGTAGGTTGATCGCGGCTTCCGAGGAACAAAAGCATCGCAGCCAGCGTGTTGGCCGACCCGCTCCCATCGGGCGGACAGACGCGCAAGACCCACCCAGGCCCTGCCGTGCGCCCGGCTTGGTAAATGCTCTCGCCGCTATCTGCGAGCATACCGAGCCTCACGCCGGTCGCCGCGTAAGAGCGCTCGATGACACGGGCCAGCACTTCGGTCCCTATGCCAGCGCTTCCAGCCGCGCCTGCGTTCCCGCCGCCACCGCCGCGAACCACGCACCCGTCGGATCAACCAGCGGCAGCCACCAGGCCGTCGGGCGGAGCTGCGTGTGTTCCAGGCCCTCGATCGTCAGGTAGGCATCGCGGACCAGGTCCAGCCGCGCCATTTGGGCGCCCCAAACGATCTCAGCAATGCGCGCCCGCGCTGCGGTCGCCTCTGGCCCGCGCTCCAGCAGGCGCCGCTGGCGACGGAAGCCGGCCAGCAACAGCCGCGTGGCCGCGATGCGCTCGCGGGCGGTCTCGATCGGCCCGTCGAAAGACGCGTCGCGGGAGGCCATTTGCTTTGCGGCCTGCTCCCGATACGCGATGGCCTGTGCGGCATCTGAGGTCATCGCGATTTTTTGCAAGAGTGGCTGGATGTTATTCCGCCAGTCCTCTCCCTTGCGGCGCTCCAGGTCCAGACGCTCGCGCTGCCACACGACGATCTCCTGCCGGTGCTCCTCGACCCGCCCGCGCAGCGTCTCGCTGTGGGTGGCGATTTCTTTCAGTGCCTTCAGGGCCGCGTTATATTCGTCGCGGCGCTCACACCAGCAGAGGTCGGCTTTACCTTCCAGGAAGGTCAGCAAGTCGCGCGGGGAGGACAGCCCGCGCGAGTCGCGCAGGAGTTGCCGGCAAGAATCCATGACTTCGTGCCAATGCCCGGCGAAGTCGCACGCCGAGATCGTCTCGGCCCCGAAAGTCGCTGCCAGGTGCGGCGGCAGCCGCAGGGCGACCCCGACGGGGGCGGATGCCAGGGCGTCCCAGGTCGGATAGGTCAGGCGGACGATCGGGTACAGCGTCTGCGCCAGGCCGTGCCGCGCCAGGTCCGCGTTCATCGCCTGCGTCGCGCTCGTGTAGGCGGAGGCCGTCTCGTGGAAGACCACCAAGTGTTCCTCAGCGATCATGTTTGCCAGTGTCACTGCCTTGCCGACGAGCGCGACGTCCGGCCCGAAGTGCTCCTCGGTCACGGCGGCGAGCTGTTCCAGGGTCGTAATACGCTCGCGCAACGGCACGAAGGTCTCCTGTGGGGCCGTCTCGATGACCAGCGCGGCGGGTGTCGTGCGGATCGTGCCGCGCCCGACGCCGGGAATGACCAGGTCGAAGGGGATGGCGCCTGGCCCGAAGGCGTCCAGAGCGTACATGCCCAGGCCAGCCACCGACTTGCTGTACGCGGCGCGCGCGACCGGGCGTGTCTGCGGGTCGAGGAACAAACCGATCAGCCCAAAGCGAGGCAGGGAACACGTCTGGCGATTAAATCGGAACAGGGAAATGGAGGAAGTCGTCTGGAGGTCGCGGGGCCGCTCGCCCAGCAGGAGCGCGTAGAAGCGCGGCAGCAGGGTCTGGTACAAATCGGACAGCCGACACGAGTCATCGCAGGTCTCTAAGAATTCCAAGACCCAGCCGCGCACCTGGGCGGCGACGCCTTGGGCGTGAGTACGCGTCGTTTCGTCGGCGAGGCAGGCGATGCTCTCGGCGAAGCCCCAGTCGAGCTGTTCCAGCAGGGCATCCTGGATGTCGCGGATCGGGATGTCATGCGCGATGACGCTGTGCGACTCGGTGTGGACGATGCCGCGCCAGCCCCAGGCAGTCGTCTTGTCCGCGTAAAGCTGGCTCTTGCCGCCGGAGTAGGTCTTGCCCAGCCAGTCGAAGGGGACGCCGTGAGACAGGAACATGGCGCGCGTTGGGACGCTCTCGCTGCCGAGCAGTGACGACAGTTCACCCGCCGCACTCCACAGGTCGCGCGTCTTTCCGTCGTCGTGCGGCAGGGCGGCGTAGGGCTTGTCATCCCCAACCTGGGCCGACGTCTTGGCGAAGTAGTCGGTATCGTGGACGCCCGCGATCAGCGTCGCGCCGGGCAGGTGCTGGTCCAACAGACGCCGCCAGACCGCCTTGGTCGGCTCGTCCCAGAAGACGGTCTGGCCCAGGGCTAGGAACGGCACATCGGGGTACTGTTCGTGGATCGCTTGCAGCGCGCTCAGGACGGACGGATCAGCGGCGGTCGGGGAAGGCATTAGAAAAGCTCCATCACGAAAGAAGTTAAGAGAAAGTATACCCAAAATGCACACTCCGGCGGGCCAATGGCGAAATGCTGAACGCGGGCGGGTGGTTCCCCGATGCGCTCCCGGCTTGCGGACCGGGGGGCAAGTCGGGTATCCTAAGCGCGCAAACCGAACACATCAAGGAAATCCGCACTTCTATGGTTGACATCCTGCCGTTCCGCGGCGTCCGCTACGATCTCGCCGCCGCAGGCGCTCGCCTTTCAGATCTGGTCGCGCCGCCGTATGACGTCATTTCGTCCGCCGAGCAGGCCGCACTCTACGAGAAGCACCCCGCCAACATCGTCCGGCTCATTCTTGGGCGCGAGGAAGACAAATACGACCAGGCCGCACGCCTGTTCCGAGAATGGCTGGCTTCAGGCGTCCTGAAGGCCGACGACGAGCCGGCCTTTTACGTTTATCACCAGTCATTCCTCGACCCCGCCACCAGTGCCCCGGTCCCGGAGCGGATGGGACTGGTCTGTCTGCTGAAGCTGGAAGACTACTCGACGGGCCGCGTCCTGCCGCACGAGAAAACCTTGACCGGGCCGAAGGCCGACCGCCTGGAACTGCTGCGGGCGACCGAAGCGCAGTTCGAGTCCATCTACGGCCTTTACAGCGACCCCGACCGGGCGATCCAGTCTTTCCTGGACGAGTACGATGACCGCGAGACCGTCATCGAAAGCGTGGACGGGATGATCGGCTCCTCCCACCGCGTCGAGCGCATTACCGATACCAACGCCCACGCTGTCCTGCGCGACCTATTGGCAGATACCCCCGTCTTCATCGCCGATGGCCACCACCGCTACGAGACCGCCCTGGCCTACCGCCGCGAGGTCCGCGCCGCCCGCCCCGAAGTCGCCGAAGACGCGCTCCTGCCCACCGACTACATCTTGATCACTTTGACGGCCTTCGAAGACGAGGGCCTGCTGGTTCTGCCGACGCACCGGCTCGTCCGGAACGTGCCGGAGGAGAAGATCACCGCACTGCCGGCCGCGCTGGCCGCCCGGTTCGCCCTCTCGGAAAGCTCGCCCGAGACGGTGGAAGCCGAGATCGCCGACCACGCCGCTGCAGGCGAGGTCGCCTTCGGCGTCGTGCTGCCACCCGGCATGGTGCATCTGGCCGTGCTGAACGGAGAATCTGCCCCCGCCTCCGACGCTTCCGCCGCTGACCGCCTGCCGGTGACGCTGCTGGGGAACCTTCTCTTGGAGCCGTGCCTGGGCATTGACGCCGCCGCCGTGGCCGCCGGGGGTAACGTCTCCTACACCCGAGACCTGGCCGAAGCCGTCACCGCCGTCAAGGGCGGCGCGGCGCAGGCCGCCTTCCTGCTGGGCCGCCCGACGGTGCAGGAGGTCCGGGACGTTTCTCTGGCCGGCGATGTCATGCCGCAGAAGTCCACGTTCTTCTTCCCCAAGCTGCTGTCCGGCCTGGTCCTGCGCGACCTCAAGGCGGACGACCCGATGGAGGCGCTTCTGCCTGATGCTTAACCGCTCTCTCGCTCCACTGTGCGGACTGTGCCTGCTCGGGGCCTTCCCCGCCATGGCCGCCCCGCCGAAGCCGCCGCCCGCCAAACCCGCCCCGGCGAAGGCCAAGGCGCAGGTGCAGGTGGTCCACAAGATGCTTCCGGACGCCTTCTACGACTCGCCCAACTTCCCGGAGCGCTACCGGCCCTATCTCACCCTGCTCGCCAAGGACGAGTACGAGCAGGAGCGCGGCTACACCTTCAATAAGATCATCCGGGGCGACATCCGCAAGCGGCGAATCGCCCTGACTTTCGACGATGGCCCGCACCCCGTCTTCACCTTGCAGCTCCTGGACATCCTGCGCCGCACCCACACGCCCGCCACATTTTTTGTCGTCGGCAAACAAGTCGAGAAGAACCCGGCCCTAGTCCAGCTCGAAGTCGCCGAAGGCCATGAGGTCGGCAACCACACCTACGACCACGTCAACCTGACTTTGATCCCGCCCGAGCTGATTTCCTACGAGCTGGACCAGTGCGACGCCGCCATCAAGAAGGCCACCGGCTCGTCCGCCCGCTTCTTCCGGCCGCCCGGTGGGGACTACAACGGCGACGTCATCCGGGACGCCGCGCGGCGCGGCTACATCACCACGCTGTGGACCAACGACCCCGGCGACTTCCAAAAGCCGCCCGCCGACGTCATCCTGAAGCGCAGCCTGGAACATTTAGAGAACGGGGCCATCATCCTGATGCACGACGGTATCCCGCAGACCCTGATGGTCCTGCCCCAGTTTATCGCCGAGGCCCGCCGGCGCGGCTACCAGTTCGTTACCATCAGTCAGCTCGCCCGCGATTACTAGGCGCCTTTCATGCCTGAACTCCTCAAAGACAGCTTGATCGTCGGCTTGGGCGGTTTCCTGGGTGCGGTCGCGCGGTTCCTCGTCGGCACCTGGATCGTGAACCGCTACGGCGCGTCGTTCCCCTGGGCCACCTTCGTTATCAACGTCAGCGGCTCGTTCCTGCTGGGCCTCATCGGGACGTTGCTCTTGGGCCGCGTCCTGGTCAACCCGAACTGGCGGCTCGGCGTGACCATCGGGTTCATCGGGGCCTACACCACCTTTTCCACGTTCGAGTACGAGTCCGCTCGGCTTGGCTCGTCCTGGAAGGCTCTGGCGAACCTGGCCGGGAGCCTCGTTGCCGGCTACGGGGCCGTTTGGCTCGGCATCCGTCTGGGCGAAGCGTGGCCGCACGGGAAGATCTAGAAAATCACAGGGAGGGCTTCATGTCAGAGATAACAGATAAGGTCATCGTCATCACGGGCGCGAGCAGCGGTATCGGCGGGGCAACCGCGCTCCTGCTGGCCGAACGCGGCGCCAAGGTCGTCCTCGGGGCGCGCGGCGCGGACCGCCTTGAGGCTCTGGTCGCCCGCATCCGCGAATCGGGCGGTGAAGCCGCCTGCGCGATCACAGACGTGAAGCGGCGTGAAGACGTCTCCGCCCTTGTCACGCTGGCCTGTGAGCGCTACGGCAGGCTGGACGTCCTCGTCAGCAATGCGGGCATCGGCCCGATCGCCCCCCTTGACGACCTGCGCGTCGAGGAGTGGGAAGAAACGATAGACGTCAACATCAAGGGCCTCTTATACGGTATTGCGGCCGCCCTGCCCGTCTTCCGCGCGCAAGGCTCCGGGCACTTCGTCAATGTCGCTTCTACGGCGGCGCACCGCATCGTGCCGAACATGGCGGTCTATGCCGGCACGAAGTTCGCCGTCCGCGCCATCTCCGAGGGCTTGCGTCAGGAGGCCGGCGACAAGCTGCGTGTCACGGTCATCTCCCCCGGTTTCACCCAGACGAACATCGCCGAGTCTGTGACCAATCCCGAGATGAAGGTCCAGATTGCCGGCGCGATGGATAAGATGGGGATGCCGCCGGACGCGATCGCCCGCGCCATCGCCTTCGCTATCGAGCAGCCCGCCGGTGTTGAAGTCGGCGAGATCATCGTCCGCCCCACGGCGCAAGGCTGACCCGAAAAAATGCGCGAAGACGAAAGTCCGACAAGATGCGGCTGCATCATCCCGCACTCATCACAGGCTTCCATCCTCGTCCGCAAAGTCGGCGACGGCCATGAAATCCCGTCCGCGCTGCTCCCCTAGCTGCGCTTCAAGTTCTTCCCCGACCATGTGCCGCACATCCGGCGGGAACTGCGCCGTGAGACAAATCTCGATGTGACGGTTCTCCGGCACCTGCTGGACGCGGATAACACCGAGGTCTGTGTGATGGAAGTTCAATCCGAAGTCGCCGGCCCGTCCGAAGAGTGCCTGTGGCTCGACAGCCTTGAAGGTGTCGGCGCTGAATAGGCGAACGAACGATCCCGCCGAGCATGGCAGGCACTGTCCGCGGCCTTGGCCGGTAATGACTTGCCGGCGCTCGCCCCCTGGGAACGAGCCGGATGGTTCGGAGACGCGAAGCTCTGGATGTAAGTGCGCCTGCACGAAGCCGGCTATGAACTCAAAGGCCCTGTGGGCCAGCTCTCGTCTGAGTTCTGGCTCTGTCGGAGCCTGTATCCCTCTATGAAGCGGTCAAGAGCTACTGCGACCTCCCCTCTGTCGGCACTTCTTCCCCCTGGAGCGCAGGCTCGCTTGCCCATATCCCGCAGGCGGTGAGGAACCTGATGGCGGCGCTCGACTCGCGACAGGGCCTCAGCGCGTGACCCGGTAGAGGACGAACCGTCCCTTCTCCCGTTTGTGGTAGTACAAGGCCCGGCCACCGGCCTCCAATGTCGGCCCTTCCGCGAACCCCGTGATTGCGGCCACCTGCTGAGGAATCCCAAAAGGCGTGTCCAGGCCCCCCCGTGTGGCACGATAGATCGTCGGCGTGACGCCCGCGGTGAGACTCGGGACGCGCGTGAAGAACAGCTCCAGGCCGTCCGCAGAAAGCGACGGCGCATAAACTAGGCCGTTCGTGTTGACATTCCGCAGGATCGCCGCGCTGCGGGGATCGCGCCGGAACCCAGTGCCGATTCGCGCCGCGATCACATCCGGGCCGCCGAGGGACGTGGGATCGTCGAAAAGTCTCCATCCACCACACAGAGCGTGTTCCCATCGGCGCTGATCTCGGCGTCGAAGTTGACGATGCCCGGCCGGCGCAGCGAGATGCCCGGCACGAGCGCCACTTGGGAGACCTTGCCGTTCTGGAACCGGCCCCGATAGAGGGTCGAGAAAGTCTCGGCGTAGCTGCGCGTGGAGACAAAGTAGAGGTTGCCGTTCTGGTCCATGCTCGGAACGCCCTCCAGCGCGGGCGTGTTGACTCCGGTGATCTCTCCCCGGTAGGCGAACGTCAGGCCATCCATACGGGCGGCATACTGGAGATCAGTATTGACCGAGGAGTCGTTCGAGTTGTTAAACAGAAGCCATTTCCCGTCTCCGGTCACGAACGGCTCCATCGCATCCCCGGCGTAGCCTCGGATCGTCACGCGCTGCGGGCCATGGAAGCCGGTATAGGGGGGACCATCCGGCGCGATGGGCGGCGGCGAGATCAAGGCTCGAGCCGTGAACGGATGGAAGGGCAGCAGGCGGCCCATCCACCCTCCAGCCAGCAAGACACAAAGAATCAGGAGCATCTTCCAGCGCGCCCTCGAGATAAGAGCTTTGATTCGAGCGAACATCGGTTGCATCTGCCTCCTTCACGGCCACGTTCAGGGGTACTACGAGGTCAGGGGTGAGAAGTTTCAATGCCGAGCGCTGGAAGTCACCCGCCTGACCCCTAGGTTTAGCGCTCGCCCGCTTGTTGGAAAGTCCCCCTAAATAACCCGGCCCCGCAAAGGACACCAACGATGGCACAAAGGCTCACGCTCAACGACTTGGACCACCTCTCAACCGGCAAGCGGCTCCGCCTGCACCGGCTGATGTACCAGTCCGGCCCCGGCAACGGGACGCTGCTGTTTCTGCCCATCGATCAGGGCCTCGAACATGGCCCGCGAGACTTCTTCGTTAATCCAGACTCCGCCGACCCTGAATTCCAGTTCAAGCTGGCCGTCGAGGGCAAGTACTCCGGCATCGCCTTGCAGTACGGGCTGGCCGAGAAGTACATAAGGAACTATGTCGGCCAAGTGCCGCTCATCGTCAAGCTGAACGGCAAGACCGAGATCCCCTCTGATGCCGAGTCTTTCTCTTCCTGCCTCGCCTCCGTCGCCGACGCCGTCGCCCTCGGCGCGGATGCCGTGGGTTACACCTTGTACGTCGGCTCGTCTGCTCAGGACCGCGACTTTGCCCAGTGGGCAGAGGTCCGGCGCGACGCCGAGCGCTTGGGCATCCCGACCATCATCTGGGCCTACCCGCGCGGCGAGGCGGTTGAGGCCAAGGGTGGCAAGGAAAGCGTGTGGGCCATTGACTACGCCGCCCGCGTCGCCGCTGAGGTGGGCGCGGATGTCGTCAAGATCAACTTCCCCACGAAAAGCCCTTCGCCCGGCTCACCCAAGCCTTACGACACGATGGAGTTTAGCCCCCAAGAGTCCATTGACCGAGTCGTCAAGTCGGCGGGCAAAACGCTGGTGCTGATTTCCGGCGGCGAAAAGGAACCCGACGCCGAGCTTCTGGAAAAGGCGCGGCATTCGTTCAACGCGGGCGCGACCGGCCTGATCTTCGGCCGCAACACCTGGCAGCGGCCCTATAAGGACGCTCTGAAGCTGATGCACGAGCTGCGCGAGATCGCACTCCAAGTTTGACCTCAGATGAAAGGCCCCGGCGCTTCACGCGCCGGGGCCGTTCGCCGTTTGACATCCGCGCTAATCTAAGTTATAATTGGTAAGCTATCATCCTGGCCCATTCATAATCATCCTAATTCATTCAACCGGAGACCTCACGACGATATGACTCAACCCCCACGCCGCCCCGTCAAGCCCCGACGTTCCGCGCGCCGCTCCCCCGCCCAGAAGGCTGGTAAAGTCTTTGGTGCCCTTGCCCTCTTGACCCTCACCGCCGCTTCCGTCTACGGCGGCTATCTTTATCGTTCCACCGGCTGGATGCCAAAGTATTTGCCCGGCATCCTGCACCCGAAGACCGTGGCCGACGTGTTCCCGCACCAGCAGGCACTGAACCTGATGGTCATCGGGCGTGACCGCGACTATGACGACCGCACCGACCAGGTCCTCAAGACCCGCGCCCGCTCGGACCTGCTGATGGTGGCCCGTCTGGACTTCGACAAGAAGACCGTCTCGCTGCTCTCCATCCCGCGCGACACGCGCGCTCACATCCCTGGCTACAGCGGCACGACCAAAATCAACGCCGCCCATCAGAAGGGCGGCCCGCCGCTCTCCGAGCAGACGGTGCAAGAGAACTTCGGCATCGCGAGCGATAAGTATGTCGCCCTGGATTTCGAAGGCTTCGAGCAGGCCATTGATATCCTCGGCGGTGTGGACCTCGCCGTGGACAAGAAGATGGACTACGACGACAACTGGGGGCACCTGCACATCCACCTCATGCCAGGGATGCAGCACCTGAATGGGACGCAGGCGATGGGCTTCGTCCGCTTCCGCCACTCCGACAGCGACTTCGTCCGCACCCGCCGCCAGCAGGCGCTCATCGCCGCCCTGAAGTCGAAGCTGCGTGAGCCATCGGCACTAGCCAAGATCGGGCCGCTCCTCGATACCATTGACCGGCATGTGGACAGCGATCTTTCCGCCGACCAGAAGCTGGCCCTCGCCCGGTTCGTCCACGACACGCCGCGCGAGCAGATCCACATGGATACCCTGCCGGGCCACATCGTCGGCAACGATGTGGCGACGGACTGGCCCCAGGCTGCGCCCCTGATCCAGCACATCTTCGGCGTCACGCCGGATCAGCAGCAGGTCGCCGACGCGGGCGAGGGCGGGCGCCACCACCGTCACCGCCGCCGCCATCGTGCCGTCCGGGTGGCCGCCCTGCCGTGACCAGCCCCGTCCGCGTCCTGGAGGTCGTCCGCCCCGCCCTGGGCGGCATCCGCCAGCACGTCCTCAACCTGGTGGATGGGATGGACCCCGTCCGCGTGACCCTTTCGGTCGCCGCCCCGCCCGCGTTCGTGCGCGAAGTGCTGGCCCATCCGGGCCTGCACGCGACGATCCCGCTGGATATCGCCGCCAAGCTCTCGGTCGCCCGCGACCTACTGGCCGCCCGCCGTCTCGCCCGCGTCCTGCCGCAGTTCGCCGAGGTCGACCACGCCCACGGGGCGCGGGCGGCCTGGGTGGCCGCTCTGGCGCACCGGCACCGACCGTTCCCGCTCATCTTCACCGCCCACAACCTGGTCGGGCGCGGCCTGCCGTCGCGCCTGGGCCTTTCCTTCGTCGGCTTCCACTGCGTTCGCGTGCTGGCCGTCTCGCCCTCGGTCGCCGACAGCCTCGCCGCCTGCGGCGTGCCGCGCGCCAAGATTCAGGTCATCCCCAACGGCATTGACTTGGACTACTTCGGTCGCCCCGACACGGACCGGGCCGCCGCCCGCAAGTCGCTCACCGTGCCCGAAAGCGCCTTCGTGGTCGCCGCTGCCACCCGCTTGTCCCGCGAGAAGGGGATGGACACGCTGCTTTCCGCCGCGACGCAGCGGGGTGGCATGACGTTCCTCATCGCCGGCGACGGCCCCCTGCGCCCCGCGCTCGCCCGCTCGTCGCCGCCCAACGCCAAGCTGCTGGGCCGCCTGGCCGATGTCCGGCCCCTGCTCGCCGCCGCCGACGTTTTCGCCGTCCCGTCCCGCCGGGAAGGGCAGGGGATGGCCGCCCTGGAGGCGATGGCCGCGGGCGTCCCGCTCGTCGCCGCCCGCGTCGGCGGGCTGGCCGACATGCTGGCCGACGGCGAGACCGCTCTGCTGGTTCCCCCCGACGACCCGGACGCCCTGGCCGCCGCCCTGAGCCGTCTCCAGAGCGACAGCCGCCTGCGCCAGAAACTCGTCGCGAACGCCCTGGCCCTGGTCCAAGAGCGCTACGCTTTGCGCCCCATGCTGGACGCCGTGGCGGAAGTGTACCGGGAAGTATCCGGTGCTTGACTTCCTTCACCGTTTGTTCGCTAGGAAGGCTGCCCCGAAGCCGCCAGCTGTTCGTCCTATCGACGATGCGCTGGACGTGCAGGCGGACGAGTCCAGCCAGCCCCTCCGCGATGCCGTTGTGGCGACTATCTCTGTCCATCAAGACGGTGTGCTGCCGGTCATCACCGTCACATGCGCCTTTCTTATGAACAAATACAGACAGTTCTCCAAAACCGCCGGGAAAATCTCCATGGAAGTCAACCCTGCCAGCCGGAGCGCCGCATTCACGATGGCTTACGAAGTCGGGCATTTTCTGGACTATAGCGGCCTGGGAAATCCCGGAGAATGGGCCTCCGAGGTGCCGAATGTTTTGGACCGCTGGCGCACTGCCGTCCGCACGGGACGGGGCATCCAGCATCTCCGGCCATTGCTCGAATCGGGCACCGACGTGGCTACAGAAACTTTGACGAGTGGAACTGTGGTAGAATGCCCAGTGAAGCAGAGTTACTTGCGTTATATGATTCGGCCCCGCGAACTGTGGGCACGGAGCTACACCCAGTTCATCGCCGTCAAGAGCGGCGACCTGACCTTGCTCCACCAGTTGGATGACCTCCGCAGTCGCCGCCTGAACAGATTTTACTATTGCGAGCAGTGAGGCTATCTTTCGTGACCTCAGGTGGATGTGAACAGGGCAAACAAAACAACCCTCGTGACCTCACCCCGCCTCGGCCCGTCGGCCCTACGAGGGGTTGTGGAATTAGCGGTAGATGAGACAGACCCCGACGACCTAGACGAGTACTTCCGCCAGGCGATCCAGCGCGGTGATACGAATAGGGACGTTGTTTTCTGGACGAGCACGGCAACGAGATTCGAGAGGCCCGTTTCAGCAAGACCATCTTCGACTTGTAGGCGTTTCGTCCGCCAAAGGCCGCCGTCCGTTCACGCCGGCGGCGCGATTATGCAGGAGGCCACCGCATGACACCGATCCTACGCACTGCCCGACAACTTGCCGACCTGCTGCTCTCCCGCGACCCGCTGCCGCCCCTCGTCCCGGCCCATGTCTATGACGCCGCGCTGACGCCCGAGATCGAGAACTCCGACGCGCCCGGCCTGGCGAAGATTGGGCTGCACCTGCTGAATGACGACCTCGAAGCGAGCCATGCGCTGGCGCAGGCCCACGAGGGCGAGCCTCTGGCCGATCACTGGCACGCCATCATCCATCGCCGCGACGGCGACTATGGCAACAGCCGCTACTGGTTCGGGCGCGTCGGGCGGACGCCGATCTTAGCCGAAATTTATGGGGCTGACCCAGCCGCGCCGGCCCTCTTCGTCGAGCGCTGCCGCGCCGTCGGGCGCGGGCGGGACGTCGCCCTGGAACAGTTTCAGCGTGACGAGATCGCGCGCCTCCTCACTTCCGCCCTGACCTAGTCCCCCTACCGCTTGATTTTGCTGGCGATTCCCTCTATAATGAGTCCAGACGACCCATTCCCATGCGCCCGGCGCGAAGTCAGAGTGAACCCACGCCATGTATGAAGAGTTTTACGGCCTGCGCGAGACCCCGTTCTCCGTCCAGCCCGACCCGCGCTACGCCTTCCCGAGCGTCGAGCACAAGGTCTCCATCGCCAAGATGCGCTACGCTGTGGACCAGAAGCGGGGCCTGGCCGTGCTGACCGGGCCGGTCGGGTCGGGCAAGACGACCATCGCCAACGGCCTCCAGATGACGTGGGACGACGACCCCACCAAGACCGTCGCCTTCCTGCCCGGCGCCCCTGTGCGGACGCCGGGCCAGTTCCTGCGGCTCATCCTGGAAGCCTTCGGCACGCCTGCCCTGCGGACCGAGGCCCAAAACCGGCAGGCGCTGGAGCGGTTCCTGCTCGACGAGTACGAGGCGGGCCGCCATCCCGTTTTGCTGCTGGACGAGGGCCAGAACGTCGCTTCGCGCGTCATTGACGCCATTTCCGACTTGACCAACTTTCAGACGTCCCAGACCAAGCTGATCACAGTCGTCATGCTCGCTCAGGACAACCTGCCCCGGAAATTGGACCGGCACGACGCTTTCCGGTCGCGCATCGCTGTCGTGGGCCGGCTCGACCCGCTGGACCTGGAAGAGATGACCGCCATGATCGCCTTCCGTATCACCACGGCGGGCGGCGGTGCCATCGAGACCTATTTCGAGTCGCAGGCGCTGGCCGATGTCCACGCCATCACGCGCGGTGTCCCGCGCGATGTCTGCGTGCTGTGCGACGCCCTCTTCGTCAACGGCTACGTCCGCGACCAGCGCCTGATGACGACCGCGCTGGTCGCCCGGACCCTGAGCGAGATGAGCCGCGAGAAGAAGTGGCCGGTCCAGCTCAAAAACGCCACGAAGTAAGATCAGAAACTAACGAGGAGACCCGCCCATGACCACGCTCGCCGAGCTGCGTATCGCCAACCTGCGGGAACAAAAGAAGTCCGCCCAGGAACCCGCCGGCCCCGAGCCGGACCGCGCCGCCGCGCCTGACCCGCTCGCCCGCGAAGATGATCTCGTTCTTGCCCAATACCTCACCGACTCGGAGGCGCCCACCGCCCTGCCCGCCGACCCCGAGGCCGAGAAGAGCGCCACCCTGATCGCCCGCGTCCATGCGTCGCTAGCCCACAAGATGATGCACCCGACCGGCGCCAAGGCCACCGTGGACATGTCCCCCGCGCTCTTCCACCGCGCCAAGCGCTATTGCCTGGACCACGGCAACGTCACCCTGCGTCAGCTATTTTTGGACCTGATGACCGCCTTCCTGGACGAAGAAGGGTACTAGCGCATGGCGGCCCCTTCCGGCCTCGCGCGAGAACTGACCCCCGAAAGCCTGCGGCGGCTGGCGGGCGCCCGCTCCTACGCGCTGGGCGAAGCGTACCGTGCCGACGGGCTGGTTTCGGGCCTCGTGCAGGACGGCGATACCCTCGTCGCGCAGGTGCATGGCACGCAGACTTACCGCGTCAAGCTCCGCGCGGCGGGAGACCGGCTGGACTTCGACTGCTCCTGCCCGTTCGCGGCAGAAGGCGCCTTCTGCAAGCACTGCGTCGCCGTCGGCCTGGCCTGGCTCTCGGGCGCGGCTCCGGGCGGCACCACCAAGGCCGCCACGATGGACGACGTCCGGACCTACTTGAAGAGTCAGGAAAAAGAAGTCTTGATCTCCCTGCTGGTGGAGCAGGCGCTTGAAGACACCGGCCTCCAGACCCGGCTGTTCCTGCGCGTCGCCCAGTCCGCTGCCGGCGGGCCGAACCTTCCTGCCTACCGCCGCGCCATAGACCGCGCCGCCAAGACCGGCGATCTCGTCGAATACGACGACGTTCCCGCGTATGCGCGCGGCTTGGAGCGCGTCGCCGAGTCGCTGCGCGAGCTGCTGCCGGCGGGCTATGCCGGCCCTGCCGTGGAGCTGGCCGAGTACGCGCTGGCGAAATTTGAAAAGGCCCTGGACAGCGTGGACGACTCGAACGGCACCGTCAGTAGCGTCCTGGACTATCTGGAAGGGCTGCACCGGGACGCCTGCGTCCTCGCCAAGCCGGAACCGGCCTTGCTGGCCCGCCGCCTGTACGAGTGGCAGATACGCTCTGACATGGTCTTTTCGGACGTGCTTAAAGAATACGCCGACGTACTGGGCGAACACGGGCTGGCCGAATACCGGCGCCTGGCGGAAGCGGACTGGGCGAGTGTGACGGCGCGCGGCCCGAACCAGAGCCGCACCTCGGAGTACGGCGGCACCTCGCGCCTCGCCGGAATCATGGAAGACCTGGCCCGACGGACGGGCGACGTCGAGGCGGTCGTGGCCGTGCTCGGGCGCGACCTTTCCGGCCCGCACCGTTTTCTCGCCATCGCGCAGGAGTGCCTGAACGGAGGCAGCGAATCCCAGGCCCTGCGGTGGGCGGAGCGCGGCATTTTGGAGTTCCCGGAAGCGCAGGACGGGCGCCTGGCCGAGTTCCTCGTGGGCCGCTATCAAGCACTCGGCCGGCACCAAGAGGCCCTCGCCATCCTCTGGGACCGGTTCCGGCAGCGCCCTGTTCTGGCCCAGTACCAGGCGCTCTGGGGTTGCGCCCTGCCTATCGGGCGCTGGGACGAGTGGCGGGTGGAGGCGCTGGCCTTGTTGCGCGAGCAGATCGAGGCCGAAAAAACGCGTCCTGGCCGCTTCGGCATCTTCGGGCGCGTTGACAACTCGGAGCTGGTGCGAATCCTGCTCTGGGAGGGCCGCCCGGACGACGCCTGGCATGAGGCCCAGAAAGGCGGCTGCGCCGACGGCCTCTGGCTGGATCTGGCCCGGGAACGCGAATCGGACCACCCGGAGGACGCTTTGACAGTCTACACCCCTCGGATCGGTCCGATGGTGGCGGCGGCGACCGGCGACTACTCCGAGCCGGTGCGCTTCCTGCTCCGCATCCGGCGCCTGATGACGCGCCTGGGCCGGCAGGACGAGTTCGCCCGCGAAATCGAAGAATTGCGTTCGACTTTCAAGCGCAAGCGCAACTTCCTCAAGCTGCTGGACGAAAAGCTGCCCGCCCCGAAAGGAAGCTGAACCCATCGTGAAGCACTTCTTCTGCCTTTCCGCCCTGCTCCTGTCCGGCTCCTGCCTGGGACACGTCCGGGCCGATGCTCCGACTCCCGCGTCTGCCGAGGCCGCCTTTGCTGCGGGCAAGTTCGACGACGCCCACAAGACATACGAGCGCCTGGTCAAGTCCGACCCGCGCGCCGCCGGACCGCGCTTGGGCCTCGTCCGGAGCCTGCTGCGTCTGGACAAGTGGCGGGACGCGCTGCGCGAGGCGCGGGCCGCGACGCTGGCCGCCCCCGCCGACGCCGATGCGCGCGGCCTGCTGGCCCTGGCCGAGATGCGGGCGGGCCGCCCGGACGCCGCTGCGTCCGATTCGAAGCAGGCGCTGTCACTCGACAAAGACGATTACTGGGGCCTGATCGCGGCGGGGCGGGTGGCCGAGTGGGACGCGCGTCACGAGGAAAGCCGCGCGTTCTTCGCCCGCGCGACCGCCTTGCATCCCGAGCGGCCCGACGCCTGGCTGGGCCTGTGGGATGACGCCGATGAGAACCACCTGGACGAAGCCGAGATCGCGGCGGCGCGGAAGTATCTGGCGCTCGACCCCAAGGGGCAGCCGTTCGACCGCGAGACTCCCTACTTGAAAAACTTCGTCCAGAACCAGATCGGCT
>JANOOM010000328.1:0-1696 GCA_031421335.1 Armatimonadota bacterium | reverse complement strand
CTGCTACAGACATCTTGAGCCACCACGGTTTTTCTCGAACCTGCTGAACATCTATGAAGGGGGACGCTTTCCCTGTGGGTGGGGCGGGGGCGAGTGGCCCGATGGCTACCTCCTCGTATACTGACCAGCGAGATGAGCCGCATTTGACGGGCCATAATTCATAGGGGCAAAGATCAAGGAACCCGCCCCACCACAGAGGGGTTGAACCGGCAGTATGAAGCACCTCACGGTCGGCGTCGCCGGCCACATTGACCATGGCAAGACCGCGCTCGTGCGCGCCCTGACAGGCACCGAGACGGACCGGCTCAAGGAAGAGCGCGAGCGGGGCATGTCCATCGTGCTCGGGTTCGCGCACCTGGCACTGCCGGGCGGCGAGGTGGACCTGATTGATGTGCCGGGGCACGAGAAGTTCGTCAAGACGATGATCGCCGGGGCGACCGGCATTGACGCGGCCCTGCTCGTTGTCGCCGCCAATGAGCGCGTCAAGCCGCAGACCGTGGAGCATGTCGCCTTGATGGGCCTGCTCGGCGTTAAGCGCGGCTTGGTGGTCGTGTCCAAAAGTGACCTGGTGCCGGACGAGGACGAGCGCGCACTTGTGGCGGAGGAGCTTCAAGCATTTCTGGGCGAGACCTTCCTTCGGGACGCACCGCTGTTGTTCGCTTCGGTGGTGTCTGGCGAAGGTTTGGACGCCATCACGGGGGCGCTCCAAGCGCTGACGGAGGAGGCGGCCCCAGCGGGTGAGCAGCCGTACTTCACCCTGCCGATAGACCGCGCGTTCACGATTACCGGGCAGGGCACCATCGTGACTGGGACACTGCGGCGCGGGCCGCTGCGGGTGGGGCAAACGGTGGAGATCTGGCCGCGCGGGCTGAAAGCCGAAGTGCGGGGCCTGGAGGTCCACGGGCAGGCCGTTGCGGTCGCCCCGCCTGGCTGGCGCACAGCGGTCAACCTGCGCGGCATCAAGAAGGACGAGGTCGTCCACGGGGACACGCTGGCGGCCGTGGGGGCGCTGCGCTTGACGCGGCTGCTGGACGCCGAGCTGACGCTTTTAGGGTCTGCGGACAAGCCGGTCAAGCGCGGGCAGGCCATGGTTCTGCACTTCGGGACGAGTGAGATGACGGCGCGCGTTTATCCGCTGGGGCGGGCGGAAATCGTGGCGAGCGAAACGGCGTTTGTCCAGTTCCGGCTGGCGGAGGACGCCGTCGTTCCTGCCGGCGAGCCGTTTGTAATCCGCACGCCCTCGCCGGTCGAGACGATAGGCGGGGGGCGCATCGTTGATCCGTACCCGGCCAAGCACACATTGGCCGACGAGGCTACGTTGCGCTCCGTGCAGACATTGGCACATGGCAGCGCGGGTGCGCGCCTGCGGGAGAAGCTGCGGGCGGCGGGGGCCGAGGGGCGCGACGCGCGGCAGCTCACGCTTGACCTCGGCCTTGCGCTTGATGCCCTGACGCCCGCCCTGCCCGCCGTGTTCTGCGCGGGCAGCTTGGTTCTAGACCCGGACGCGTTCGCGTCGCTGCGGGGGCAGGCGGCTTCTCTGGTTGACCAGTTCCATGGCGCCCACCCGATGCGGCGCGGGATGCCGCAGGAAGAACTGCGCCGCCGCCTGCCGCGTGTGCTGAGGCCGGCGGCATACCACCATTTGCTCGAAGACCTGACGGCGGGCGGCGCGCTCCAAACGCTGGACGGATTGCAC
>JANOOM010000327.1:0-7878 GCA_031421335.1 Armatimonadota bacterium | reverse complement strand
GGCAACCTCGATGTCACCGTCGTCTACACCTGGACCGACGATGACGCCCTGAAGATCGTCTACACGGCCAAGACCGACAAGAACACCGTCTTCAACCCCACGAACCACTCCTACTTCAACCTCGCCGGCGCGGGCAGCGGGACCGTCCTCGACACACGCATGATGATCAACGCCGCCCGGTACACGCCCGTGGACAAGACCCAGATCCCCACCGGTGCCCTCGCCCCCGTCGCGGGCACGCCCTTCGACTTCCGCCGCCCCCATGCCATCGGCGAGCGCATCAACCGGCCCAACCCGCAGCTCCTCATCGGCAAGGGCTACGACCACAACTTCGTCCTGAACGGCAGCGGCCTGCGGATATCCGCCCGCGCCTCCTCCCCCCGGACAGGCCGCGTCCTGACCGAGTACACCGACCAGCCTGGCGTCCAGCTTTACACCGGCAACTTCCTCGACGGCAAGCTGAAGGGCAAGGGCGGCAAGCTCTACGCCACGCGTGGGGCGTTCTGCCTGGAGGCCCAGCACTTCCCCGACTCGCCCAACCATCCGGCCTTCCCGACCACCGAGCTGAAGCCCGGCCAGACCTACCGACAGACGACGGTGTACCAGTTCTCCACGCGCTAGAAACTCCGTCTGCCCGGCTTATGTAGGGGCGCGATTCATCGCGCCCTCTTCTTTGACCCGCGCCCTCTCCCTCCAGGAAGGCGCGGAAGCCGGCAAAGAAGTCCACGAGGAGGCTGGGGCCGACCGCCTCTCGGACCTCGTCAACAAGGACTCCCTGTTCGAGATCTGCTTCACCCACCCCCGCGTGCTGGCCGCCGTCGCCCACGTCCTGGGCGGCGACCTGAAACTTTCGTCGCTCAACAGCCGCGCCGCCCTGCCCGGCGAGGGCCTGCAAGCGCTGCACAGCGATGGCGGCCTGCCCCCCGCGCCGGGCGTCTACGACGTGTGCAACTCGATCTGGCTGCTCGACGACTTCACGCCCCACAACGGCCCGACCCGCCTGGTCCCCGGCACCCACCGGAGCGGCAAGTTTCCGGGCGACGTGATGGCGGACCCCGCCGCGCCGCACCTCGACGAGGTCCTGCTGCTCGCCCCCGCCGGCATCGTCGCCGTCTTCAATTCTCACGTCTGGCACGGCGGGACGCGCAACACCGGCGACCGCCCTCGCCGCGCCCTGCACTCGTTCTTCACCCGCCGCAGCCTCCCCCAGCAGCTCGACCAGCGCCGGCTCCTGCGCCCCGAGACCGCCGCCCGGCTGGGCGAACCCGCCCGCACCATTCTGGACGTGTAGGGGCGCCGCTTGCCGCGCCCTCTTCTCCCGCCCTCTTCTCCCGCCTGTTCTTTCCGTCCTTCTCCACTCCTCGCCCGCGCAGGTGGGGGCTTGCACTTCTAAAGCATGGGGGTTCAGCCCCGTGTTCACGCCGCAGGCAGGAGAATTGGCGCCGCCCGACGAACGATAAGCAATGCAAAGCCGCACCAGACTCAAGGCCCTCCTCGCGCTGGCCCTCCTCGCGTTCCTCTACGGCCGCACCCCGGCGGCGCCCGCCTCGCCTACCACTCTGCCCTCTTCCCCCACCATGCAGAAGCGCTGGCTCTTCGTCTGGCGCGACATGAGCGACCCTGCCCAGGTGGACCGCACCATTGCCCTCTTTCCGCGCGCCCAGGCGGACGGATACAACGCCGTCGTCTTCTCCTCGAACGTCGCCCCCACGCGGGCGGCGGCTTTCAAGTCGGCCGCCCAACAGTACGGCCTGGGCCTGGTCGCCATGGTCATGGGCGGCGCGCACGACCACAACTACGAAGAAGGTGTGCTCGCCAAAGACGCCCTGTTCGTCGCCCACGCCGGCACGGCCGCTTTCCAGGCCGACAATCCCACGCGCGTCACAAACGGCGACTTTGAAGACGTGGCCGGCGACCACTTCAAGGGCTGGTCGTTCCAGGACAATGAGGGTGTCACGACGTTCGCCGACCACGCCATCACGCACGGCGGCAAGACTTCCCTCCGCATGGAAAGTCCCGGCAAGAACGACGGCCAGCACTGCCGCATCATGCAGACTGTCGCCCTCCAGCCGCACCGCCAGTATCACGTCTCGTTCTGGCTGAAGGCTCAGGACCTCGCCGGTGGCTTCGCCCCCGAAGTCAAGCTGCTGACGGCCGATGGGCAAAGCGGCATCAACTTCCAGACCTTCCACTGCGATGCCACCCAGGACTGGAAGCACTACGATCTCGCGTTCAACAGCCTGGACAACGCCAAGGGCCTACTCTATTTGGGGACCTGGGGCGGGACGACCGGCAAGGTCTGGTGGGACGATTTTCACATGGACGAGGTCGGCCTGGTCAACGTCCTGCGCCGTCCCGGCTGCCCCGTTTCCGTGCGCGGCGAGGACGGCACGCCCTATGAAGAGGGGCGCGACTTCGCCAAGATCGTGGACCCCCTGCTCCAGCCCTGGATCGCCTACCACGACCCGCCGACTGTCCATCTTACTGCTGCCTCGCGCATCAAGGAGGGCCAGAGGCTCCGGGTGAGCTACTACCACCCGGTCATCATCTATGAGGACCGCGTCACGGAATGCCTTTCCGAGCCGAAGATCTTTGATGACTGGCGGGCCGAGGTGAAAACCGCCGACGATCTATACCACCCCGCCGCTTTCTTCATGGAGCACGACGAGATGCGCGTCATGGATCAGTGCGCTTCCTGCTTGGCGATGCACATGACGCCCGGCCAGCTTCTGGCCTGGAACATCCACAAATCCGCCGCCATCATTCGGGCCATCCGTCCCGACGCCGGCATCTGGGTCTGGAGCGACATGTTCGACCCCTACCACAACGCCACCGACCACTTTTACCTCGTGAACGGGTCCCTCAAAGACTCGTGGAAGGGACTGGACAAAGATGTCGGTGTCGCCAACTGGCACGGCGAGGGCGGGGCGAAAGACGTCAAGTTCTTTTCCGATCTCGGGCTTCGGCAGGTTCTGTCGGGCTACTACGACGGCGACGAGACCGGGGCGGGCATTCAGAAGTGGGCCGGCGCCGCGGCCGGCCTCCCCGGCGTCGCCGGGGCCATGTATACCACTTGGAACGACAACTACGCCCCCATGGACGCCTGGGCGCGGAAAGCCTGGGGCAAGCCGTGACCCAGCCCGCACGTGATGTCCTCACTTTCGGCGAGACCATGCTGCGCTTGTCCCCGCCGGGCCGGCAGCGGCTCGCCCAGGCCGCGTCCCTCGACGTCTGGGTGGCCGGCTGCGAGTCCAACGTCGCCGCCGCCCTCTGTGCCCTTGGCCTGTCCGCCACCTGGGTCAGCCGCCTGCCCGATAACCCGCCCGGCCACAGAATCGAGGCCGCCCTGCGCGCCGCCGGGATAGATGTCTCCCACGTCGTCTGGACCCCGCCAAGCGGGCGCGTTGGCCTGTTCTATGCCGAGGCCGCCGCCGAGCCGCGGGCCGGGATGGTCGTCTACGACCGCGCCCACTCCGCCGCGTCTTTTCTGTCGCCCGCCGACCTGCCCGACGCCCTCTTTGATACCCACCGACACCTGCACGTCAGCGGCATCACGCCCGCCCTCTCCGGCTCCTGCGCCGCCGCCGTTGCTGACGCTATCGCGCGGGCCAAGGCGCGCGGGCGGACCGTCTCGCTCGACACCAATTACCGGGCCAAGCTCTGGTCCCCCGAAGAAGCCGCCGCCGCCCTGGCCCCGCTGATGGCCTCGGCGGACATTCTCTTCTGCGCGTCGGGTGACGCCGCCCTCCTGTTCGGCCTGTCCGGGGACGCTTCCAGCCTGCGCGACCACTTCGGCGTGCCCGTCGCCGTCCTGACGGCGGGCGCGACCGGCGCGACTGTCGCCCATGCTGGCGGCTGCCTCTCCGTTCCCGCCGTTCCCGTCGCGGAAACCGTCGAGCGTATCGGCTCCGGCGATGCGTTTGCCGCCGGCTTCCTGGCAGAATATCTGCGGGGGGCATCGCTGGAAGATGCCCTCCGAATGGGCACCGCCGCTGGTGCCCTCAAGCGCACGATTTTGGGTGATATGCTCGTCGCCACGCGCGCTGACATCGAAGCCGTCTTGGCCCGCGAAGGCCGCGCCGCCTGGCGCTGAGGGAAAAAGAGGAAAAAGAGGAGAAAAAGTGACCCAGACATTGACCGCCGCCGAACTCGAAGAAATCGGCCTGATCGCCATCGTCCGCACCGACGCCGACACCGACCTCATGCGCGTCGCCGAGGCGCTGGCCGAGGGCGGCATCCGGGCCATGGAGATCACTTTGAACACCCCCGGCGCCCTGCCCGCCATCGGGGCCGTCCGCCGCGCCTTTTCGCCGGCCATGCGCGTCGGCGCGGGCACCATCCTCGGCCCCCAGGACGCCCGCGCCGCCTTCGAGGCCGGGGCGGAGTTCCTCGTCACGCCCACCCTCCAGCCCGACACCATCGCCTACTGCCGGGACAACGCCCTGCCCATCGCCTGCGGCTGCATGACCCCGACGGAGGCCCTGGCCGCCCACCAGGCCGGAGCCGACTTCATCAAGCTGTTCCCCGCCGACACCCTCGGCCCGGCCTACGTCCGCGCCCTGCGCGCCCCGCTGCCGTTCCTCCGCATCATCCCGACCGGCGGCGTCTCTTTGGATACCCTCGCCCTTTTCCTCCAGGCCGGCTGCGTCGGCGTCGCCCTCGGCAGCAATCTGGTCAGCAAGACCGTCTTGCAAAACCAAGACTGGGACGCGCTGGCCGCCACCGCGCGCCGGTACGTCCAGACGTTTGCATCGGCCCGCGCCGCCCTGAAAGGCGAAACCCTCGCATGAACGACAGCCAAATCCGCAGCTTAGAGCTATTCGCCGTCCCGCCCCGCTGGCTCTTCCTGAAGATCACGACCGAAGATGGCCGGGCGGGGTGGGGGGAGCCGATCGTCGAGGGCCGCGCCGCCACCGTCCGCGCCGCCGTGGAGGAGATGGCCGACGCCTTGCTTGGCAAAGACTCAAACCATATCGAAGACCTGTGGCAGACCCTCTACCGGGGCGGGTTCTACCGGGGCGGCCCGGTCCTGACCAGCGCCATCTCGGGCATCGAGCAGGCCCTGTGGGACCTCAAAGGCCGTCGCCTCAACGTCCCGATCTATGACCTGCTTGGTGGCCCCGTCCGCGACAAGATGCGTGTCTACGCCTGGATCGGCGGCGACGATCCCGTGGGCGCCGCCGCGTCCGCCCGCTCCCTCGTCGCGTCCGGCTATTCCGCCCTCAAGATGAACGCGACGGGCGCTCTGGAGTGGATTGATTCGACCGTCAAGATCAACGAGGCCGTCGCCCGCCTTGCTTCCGTCCGCGAGGCCGTCGGCCCGTCCATCGGCATCGGCATTGATTTTCATGGGCGCGTCCACAAGTCCATGGCGAAGATGCTCGTCCGCGCCCTTGAGCCGTTCGCCCCGATGTTCTTTGAAGAGCCGGTGCTGCCCGAGAACAACGAGGCCCTGGCCGAGATCGCCCGCCACACCTCCGTCCCCATCGCCACCGGCGAGCGCATGTACACGCGCTGGGACTTCAAGCCCCTGCTCGCCGCCGGCTACATAGACATCATCCAGCCCGACCTCAGCCACGCCGGAGGCATCTGGGAGACCCGCAAGATCGCCGCCATGGCCGAAGCCTATGACGTCGCCGTCGCCCCCCACTGCCCCCTCGGCCCGATTTCGCTGGCAGCCGCCTTGCAGCTCGACTTCTGCACCCCCAACGCCTTCATCCAGGAGCAAAGTCTAGGCATCCACTACAACCAGGGGTCCGATCTGCTGGACTACCTCGCCGACCCCTCCGTCTTCCACTACCAAGACGGCTACGTCCCCCGCCTCCTGGGTCCCGGCCTGGGCATCGAGATCAATGAGGCCAAGGTCCGCGAGATGGCCGCCGTCGGTCACCGCTGGCGAAACCCGATCTGGCGCACGGCCGACGGCACCATCGCCGAATGGTAAGTTCTGACGCGGCCCCAACTGTCTAGGCCGGCGGCGGCGCAACATACCGGATCTGGTGGCGGGCGGCGATCTCCAGCAGCCGCGCCATGTCCGGAGGTCCGGGAGGCAGGCCGCTCATCTCGGCGAAGAACCGTTCGAAGCCGCCCGGCGTGATGACGACCAGGAACGTGCCCGGCGTGGGGCCGACGTTGCGGAAGGTGTGCAGGCTGCCCCTGGGGGCATGGACGCAGGTGCCTGGCAGCACTGCGGAGCGGCAGTCGCCGTCCTGGAACTCGAAGCACCCGCTCAGGACGTAGAATGTCTCGTCCTCACGGCCATGGACATGCGGCGGCGGCCCGCCGCCGGGCGGGATGGTGCCGTGGAACAGCGAGAACGCACCGCCCGTCTGCTCCTCGGACAATAAACAGAGGTAGACGTGGCCCAGGACGGAATACTCCGTCCCCTCGCCGGGGGCGATGAACATGACACGCGGGTATGGCGGCGCGTCCGATTTGACTGTGGTGGGCATGATATGGTGACTCTTTCCTTTCGGTGATGCCGACGTGACTGCATGTGAGTGGACTCTGCTGTGATAGCCGTCATGGCTCTGAAAGGTGACCTGATGGCACTCTCGGGACGAGAACTGGCGGCTCCCGGTGTGGACGGCATTGACGACCCCGCCGACAATGTTTTCGCTGACGGACGGATCGTGGGCGCAGAGGCCCGCCATGCCTGACGGGATGCAGCGCCGGCCTCACCAAAGACGGACCCGGCGCTGGGCGTCCTTCTCTCAGGCTCAGTCACGAATGCTCCTCCTTGACTTCGCGCACCTCTGTGACTCATCACGCCCGCCACTGCCGTAGGGGGCGCCCTGTGAGTTCCCAGGCTTCCCTACTTGGAAGCGATCCCGTGCGGGCGGGCCGGGCGGGCGAACGCCGTATTGAAGTCCAGGTTGAAGCGGCGATCCAGTTCCATCTTGTTCCGATAGACCTTGATCACATGGACCTTGTGGTCGCCCTCGAAGTGTACCTTCCCGAAGTCATCTTCATTCAGGAAATAGTCGGTCACCACCAGTCGCCTGCCGTCCTCAGTGAGGTCGATGTCGTGAGGGCCGGCCCCGAATCCCAAGTTCACCACGCTGAGGAGCTTCGGGTGCGCTCGGTCCGAGACATCGAGCATGACGACCTGCCCGGTCTCGAACAGGCTGAAGATCAGGCGATCCCCGCTGGCCGGCATCTCGATCAACTGCGGCATGACGTGGGGGCCGCCTGGGTTCACGTCGTCGGCGTCGAAGACGGGCCGCGTGGTGCCGGTGGCCGTGTCTATCAGGTAAATGTGTCCGTCAAACATGCCACAGGTGTAGGCACGGCGCTGAGGGTCGCCGGGGATGAGTTTGACGTCCATGGTCCCGCTCGCGCCGGTGACGGGAATCGTGCGGACGATGGTCCTGTTGCGGAGATCCCAGACGCGGATGGATGCGCGCGCCTCGACGGGGCCGGGCCAGACGTTCAGCGTCGTGATGGGGTTGAGGAAGTCACTCGTCACCATGAAGTTGATTTCCGGGCGGACCGAGATGCCGTGCGGGTTGAAGCCGTCGGTCGGCGGCGTTTCCGGCCACTCTTTGACCAGATCGAGGTCGGCACCGAACTCCGCGACCCGCCCCGGCGCGACCCCCGTATTGGAACCCATCTGCGTCACCAGGAAACCGCCTTCGGCCAGCGGATAGAAGTCGTCCGAGATCGCCGAGAGCGGCGCGGACGTGGACTTGAGGAAGACGGGGCGGGCGGGCCTGGAGACGTCGAAGAAGAAGATGCCGTCCTGGCCCCGGAGCAGGCTCAGGAGTCCGCCACAGGCCAGGATATTCCCATCGGCGGAGAGGTGCATGTGGTGCGCCTCGTTGTTGCTGGTGGGACCCGGGCAACCCGGATCCGCGAGGTCGACGAGGGCATCGGCAT
>JANOOM010000326.1:0-13276 GCA_031421335.1 Armatimonadota bacterium | reverse complement strand
CCGATGCAGGGTTCGGCGATCACATAGGGCACGATCAGTTCCTCCTGGGAAATCTAAAGCCGCAAAATTCGGAAGCCCTTGGGGGCTTGGATTGGCTAGTTTTATTATACACAAGCGGGAGGGGAAATAGCAACCCTTGTTTATATCGCACCAGGGCGCTTCCCCCTCTAACCGCGTTCCCATGAACACATCAGCGCGGGCGTAAGGGGCCGCGCGCAGGGCGGCAGGTGACGGAAGCCCGCCAACTCGCACAAGCGTAGGGCGAGGCGGGCGTTGCTTTCCAAATAGAGCCGCCGCACGCCGTTCTCCCACGCCCCTGCGCTTCGGGCGCGACGGCCATCTTGGCAACCTCGTAGGTGCGGATAGGGATAGGCATCTTTGAACTTTACCCCGCTTTATACAGCACAGCAGAGGACCTCGCGGGCGATCTGCCCCTCTGGCGCTTTTCCCGCTTGTCCGCCGCAGCCGTTCCACGCGGTAGACTACGCCGCCGCACCCCGCACATAGGCGTGCGGCATCGAGTCCACCGCCTCGGCCGGCTCCTCCCAATCAATCACGGCGATCTCCGACCAGGTGATTCCCGACCGGATGTCGCGCGGAATCTGGTGGGCGCTCGCGTGGAACGGCTGGATCTCCGCCCAACCGGTGAGGTCAGTGCCCATGTTGTGTCCTTCTCTCCCGCTCGGGCGCCCTAGATCTGCGCCCCATGCGCGTTCAAGCGGCGCCGCAGTTCGTCGGTGTTGATCTGCCGTGGCGTCACCCCCTCTTCCAACGCAAGAACGGCCGCGAGGCCCGCCGCTTCGCCCAAGGCGCGGCAGTTCTGCTGGATGCGGACGGCAGCCTGGGCGGCGAAGCTCGCGGACAGGCAGCGGCCCGCGACTAGTAAGTTCTCGACGCCGACGGGCAGCAGGCAGCGGTAGGGAATCTCGTGGTAGTGGCCGGGCGGCAAGTGCTTCATGATCAGCCCGCCTTTGGCCTTGGTGCTGTGGATGTCGATGGGGTACGAGTTGCGGGCGACGGCGTCGGGGAAGCGGGCCTCCGTCAGATAGTCTTCTTCGGTCAGCGTGTAGTCGCCAAGGATGCGCCGGGACTCGCGGACGCCGACCATGGGCGCGATGGTGCCGATATAGGAATCTTCAAAGCCGCGCACGTAGTCTTTGAAGAAGCGGGCGATGCGCCGGATCTTCTGCCGCCCGATGGTCTGGGCGCGCGACAGGTCCCAAGCATCGGTGGCCGACAGGCCCGCGATGCGCGGACAGTTGAAGGCGAGTTCGCCGGGGCGACCCAGCATGGAAAAGAACTGCAAGTAGCCCAGGTCGTCTTCGGCCAGGACGCCGCCGGCGACGGCCTCGCAGATGAGCGGGCCGAGCGGGGTGGATTTGGCCTCGCCCGCACCGATCTCGAACAAGGGCGGGCGGGCGTAGCAGTTCATGCCCAATTCGTCGGCCAGGAAGACTGCCGCCCGCTCCTGGTCCACACCGGCCAGTGCGAAGCGCAGAGACATGGGCTGGTTTTTCCCCTCCTCGGGGTCGCCCACCGCGCACGGGACGCCGGCCCGCAGGGCAACGTCGGCGTCGCCGGTGCAGTCAATGGTGACGCGCGCTTCGATCCGCTGCCGCCCGGACTTGTTCTCGATGACGATGCCGGTCAGCGCGCCGTTCTCAACGATCGCGCCGCTGATAAAGGTGTGGTACAGGACGCGCCCCCCGGCCTCGGCCAGCAGATCGTCCAGGACGAGGGCGAGGGTGACGGGGTTGAACCAGAGCAGGTCGCCGCTCAGGTCGGTGGGCGGCGGGTCGTACTCGGCGGCCCGGCGCAGGATGTCGTCGTTGAGGCCGTGCGTCAGGTTCTCTTTGAGGATCTTGTTTGGCATCATCGGCGTCACCCAGGCCGCCGATTGCGTCCCGCCGAGCTGGCCCAATTGGTCCACGACCAGCACGTCCGCGCCCGCCCGCGCGGCGGCGATGGCCGCGACGACGCCCGCCGTGCCGCCCCCGCAGACGAGGACGCCGCACGAAGCGGCGAGAGGGAGGTCATTGTCTTCGATTGGCATGATTTTATCCTGTCCCGCGCGCCGCCGGGTCTTGTTTGTAGTAGCCGCTCAAAACCCTGTAGAGTTCCGGATGTTCGCTTCGCATCCGCCGGGGCAGCTCGAAAAAGCATTCGGTCGCCACCGCGAAGAACTCCGCCGCGTTCGTCGCCCCGTAGGCGTCCAGCAGAGTTGGCTCGCCGGCCTGCGTGTCTTCCACCAAGCGCCGGTATTCCGCGCTCATCACGCGCGACCACGTCTTGATCTGGGCGCCGTCGCGCAAATAGGGCGCCCCGTCCGCCGCGCCGTCGCGCATGTCCAGCTTGTGCGCGAACTCGTGCAAAACGACGTTGTGGCCATCCCCGGCTTCGCGCCCGCCCCGGCGCGCGTCTTCCCACGACACCGCAACCGGCCCACGCTGGGCGGCCTCGCCCGCATAGGGGACCGTCTGCTCCACGATCATGCCGCCGACGCCTGGGCGCTGCACCGTCACTAAAAATCCCTGCGGGTAGACCAAAATGGTCTCGACGTTCGGGAAATACTCACCCTCGAAGCCCACCACCAGCAGGGCGGCCTGGGCGGCGATCGTGACCCGGATTTCCTCGGTCAGCGTTAGCCCCCCGCAGCCCTCCCAGTTCTTCTCGGCGACCAGTACGCGCGCGATGTCGCCGAGCTTCGTCTGTTCGTGCGCCGATAGGGTCCGGTACAGGGCGACGTTGCCCGACAAGTAGCCCGCCCAAGCGACCGGGAACGGCCGTGCCAGGAGTTCACGCCGCTGATTGACTTTCGACCAAGGGAACTGCATGACAGTCATGATACCAGAAGCCGTGTATAATGGAACTAGGAAGGGTCCGCAAGTGAATCATATTCTTTCCCTCAGTGTCGGTCTGTCGTTTGCCCTCGCAGTGATGTCGCCCCATGCCTCCGCCGACCCGCTGGGCCACATTCCCGCTGGCAGAACCTCCATAACAGTACCTTTCGTCCTCAGCCAGAACCACATCGTCGTGTCTGTCCTGGTGAACGGCAAGGGGCCGCTCTTGTTCCTACTGGACTCCGGCGCGGAACGGAACGTCATGGACGAGGCTCTGGTACGGGCCTTGAAGCTGAAGACAAATGGCGGCGGCCACATCAAGGGTTTTGGCAGTCAAAGTGTAGCATCCTTGCAGACGGAAAACACCACGGTTCAGATAGGCGATGCGACTCTGCCCAAGCAGAAGTTCATCACTTACGATTTCAGTGACTGGAAAAAAGTTTTCGGCGCGAAGTTCGCGGGGAGCCTGGGTGGAAACGTGTTCAACAGTTTTGTCATCCAGGTGAACTACAGCCGCCCACAACTAACCCTGACGCTCCCGACAGGGTTCACTTACCACGGGTCGGGGGTGTCCCTCCCGCTCACATTCAGCGCGCATCATGTCCCTGAGATCGAGGGCAAAATCGAGGGCATCACAGGCAAGTTCAAAATCGACACGGGTTCCGGCGCGGCGCTGACCCTCTACGCGCCTTTCGTGGAGGAGAATGGTCTGCGGACCAAGTACGCTTCTCAGAGCCAGACTTCTACGTCTTACGGAGCCGGGGGAGCGTCAAAAGTGAAGGTGGTGCCATCGTTGCTCTTCCAGTTTGGCGGCATTGACACACACATCCCAGTCGAGATGTCTCTGGCCCGGAGCGGCATTGCGAGCGAGAAGGACGCCGCAGGCAGCATCGGAGGCTGGCTGTTGCGGTCTTTAATCGTCACGCTCGACTACAGCCGCAAGGAAATTATCTTTGAACCTCAGACCGAGTCGGACCAGCCCGCTCCGGCGACAGAGCCTGAAAAAGAGAAGAAAGTACCGTAAGGATCTGGTGACGGTTCAGAGAGTGGTGCAAGGCGACGTTAGCCGACAAGTAGCACACCCAGGCGACTGGGAACGGCTGTGCCAAAAGCTCGCGCCGATGATTAGTTCTGGACCAGGGAAATTGCATAAAGTGTTAGTACCCGACACACGGCCCATAAGCGCGGAACGGGAATCCGCCCTGTTCCAGCAGTTGCCGCTCTTCGTGACTGACCCGCAGTATCCCCTCCGACTCATGCGAGACGATGCCCAGCATCAGCCCGTCCCGGCGGTACAGGGTCAGGTCTTCCAGCCAGCCGTCTGCACCGACTTCGTAGGTGAAAATGCCCCCTGTGAGAAAGTCTTGTAGGGCGGCAAGCGATGCAGAGTTCAGGTCCCACAGCGGGGCTGCCACAAGATGGCGGGAGGCGGTAGCGAGGCTGAAAGGTGCCATGACTTCTTTGAAGTGGCCGAAGAACAGCGCGGCCCTCCCATCAATCGTCATCACATGGGCGCTCCATGCATCCGCCCCGTGCGCGCTGCACCATTGGGCCAGTTCCCAAGACTTGGGCGGCGTATAGTCATCGGCAGAGAGGTGCAGCGGGATAAGATTGTCTGCGGCGGATGGCATCTTAGCCTCAGTATACCCGGCCCGCCATTTCAGCGCGGGCATCCCCGATCGCATGTACGGCAGCGCAGGCCGACCCAAACACGGGCCAAGGGCCGTTCGAGGCGATCGGGGCGGGCTTGAAGAGGTCGGGCGTCATCAGCGAAGCGGCACACATCGTCGGACGGACGCGGGCATATAGGACGCATTTGCGCCGGGGGAGCAAGATTCTTGGCCACCACGTCTGTTGAAGCACGAAACAGGGTATCTTGTCGTATATGAGCGAATCGAACGAGATCCAACCAAAAGCGCGGCGGCGCTTCTTCATCCGGGAGCCGTTCTGCGGCCTCTCGCACGGCCTGGGGGCCGCCCTTTCGGTGGCCGCCCTCGTCGTGCTGCTCATACTGGCCCACGGCAAGCTGTGGCAGACCGTCTCCTTCGCCGTGTTCGGCGTTAGCCTGATCGTGCTGTACACGGCCTCGACACTGTATCACTCGCTGTGGGTCCGGCCGCAGCAGATCCTCAAACTGATGCGTTTCGACCACGTCGCTATCTTCCTGCTGATCGCGGGGACGTATGCGCCGGTCTGCCTGGTGGGCCTGCGCGGAGTGTGGGGGTGGACCTTGTTCGGGGTGGAATACGGCCTGGCCGTGGTCGGGATCGTGTGCAGCCTGGTCTGGAAGAACTTCCCGGATTGGGCGCGGATCACCATCTATCTGATCATGGGCTGGCTGATCGCCATCGCCATGACGCCGCTGCGCCACGCTGTCCCGCCCGCCGCCATCGCGTGGCTGTACGCGGGCGGCATTGCCTACTGCGTCGGCACGATCGTGTTCGCCACCGACAAGCCGCACCTCTGGCCAGGCAAGTTCAACGCGCACGACTAGTGGCATATCTTTGTCCTGGCCGGCAGCGCCTGCCACTTCGTTCTGATGGCCTGCTTCCTCGCGCCGATGGTGTAGCGTCTTATCAGGAACAAGAAAAGCCCGGCGGCCCCAAACGGGGCCGCCGGGCTTTTGTGTTTGCGGACTACGCGGGCGCGTCCGCCTTGAGGTCCAGGTACGCCATTTCCCCCGGCGTCAGCTTGATCTCCAAAGCAGCGGCGTTGGCGGCGAACTGTTCGCGGGTCAGGCTGGAGATCAGGGAAAAGAGGTTCAGGGGCTGGCTGACCGAGAACGCCAGGGCGATCTGGGCGACACTCAGGTTTTTCGCCGACGCCAGTTCGCGCGCCCGATCCAGGCGCTGGAAGTTGGTCTCGCCGCAGTAGCACTTGATGCAAAGCTGGGCGAAGTAGTTGTCTTTGGCGTAAGAGGCCAGGTTGTCGCGGTGGTAGGTGTCGGAAAAGAAGCCGCCGGCCATGCTGGACCAGGGCATGACGGCGATGCCGGTCTGGGCGTAGTAGTCGCGCGCTTCCTGCCCCTGTGGGCCGCTGATGCTGATGCACCCGTCCCAGGGTTCTTCATACATCTCGGCCAGGCTGAAGTTCGGGCTGGTGACGGCGAACGGCGTCAGGCCGTGTTCCGCAGCGTAGTCGTTGGCTTCCTTGATGCGCTGCCAGCTCCAGTTTGAGCCGCCGAAGGCGCCGATGCGGCCCGCCTTCTGGTGGGCGTTCAGGGACTCGACGATGGGGCCGACCGGGACGGAAGGGTCGTCGCGGTGCAAAACGTACAGGTCGAAGTAGTCCAGGCCCTGCCGCTTCATGGACTCGGTCATGTCGGACTCGATGTCGGCGGGCGTCACGCGGTTGTGGCCGTAGGGGTGCGCGCCTTTGGCGAGGATGACCACCTTGTCGCGGGCATTCCGCTCGCGCACCCAGCGGCCCAGGGTGGACTCATTGCCCTCGCCGTAGCAGTGGGCGGTGTCGAAGGTGTTGACGCCGTGTTCCACGGCGAGGTCGAGCAGGGCGAAGGCCTGATCGGGCTTGCTCGGGTCGAAGCCCGTATTGGCCGTGCCTTGCACGAGGCGAGAGACGGGCTTGGTGACGCCGGGGACGTTGCCGTACTGCATGAGTGTGTTTCCTTAAGCTTTAATATCAGAGGGCGTAGGCGGCCTCCCGGTGCGGGGCCGGGGCATTGGCGGGGAGGGCGGCGACGAAGCGGGTGATGCGGCGCAGGGCCTCCTCGATCTTGGCGAGGCTGGTGGCGTAAGAGATTCGGATGTGGCCCTCGCCGCCGATGCCGAAGGCAGTGCCGGGGACGACCGCGACGTGCTCTTCAAACAGCAGCCGCTCGGCGAACTCCTCGGACGTCAGGCCGGTCGCGCGGACGCTGGGGAAGGCATAGAACGCCCCCGACGGCATGTGACAGTCCAGGCCCGCCGCGTTCAGGCCGTCCACGAGCAGGCGGCGGCGCTGGGTGTACTGGCCCACCATGTCGCGCACGGCCGGCTCACCGCTCTTCAATGCCTCGATGGCCGCCTTCTGGCTGGTCGTCGGGACACACATGATGGTGTACGAGTGAATCTTGTACATGGCGTTCAGCAGAACGGGCGGCGCACAGACGTAACCGACCCGCCAGCCGGTCATGGCATACGCCTTGGAGAAGCCGTTGAGTAGAACCGTCCGCTCCCACGCGCCCGGCAGAGAAGAAACGCAGGTGTGGGCGCCGTCGTAGGTCAGGCGGTCGTAGATCTCGTCGCTGATGATGTAGAGATCGTGCTTGACGGCGAAGTCCACGATCCGCTGCAATGCTGCACGCGGCATGGTCGCACCGGTCGGGTTGGAGGGATAGCCCAGGACGATGGCCTTGGTGCGCGGCGTCCGGGCCGCCTCCAATTGGGCGACCGTGACGCGGAACTCGTCTTCCATGGTCGTGCGGATACCGACCGGCACGCCGCCGGCGAGGCTGATACAGGGCTTGTAAGAAACGTAGCACGGCTCGGGGACGATCACCTCGTCGCCGGGATCGAGGATGGACCGCATAGCGAGGTCCATGCCCTCGGAGACGCCGACCGTCACCAAAATCTCGTCCTCAAAGCGGTAGCGGACACCGTACAGCGTCTCCAAATGCCGGGAAATGAGCTGGCGCAGCTCCAAGATACCGTAGTTGCTGGTGTAAGTCGTCTGCCCACGCTCCAGGGAATAGATGGCGGCCTCGCGGACGGCCCAGGGCGTGGCGAAGTCCGGCTCGCCGACCGACAGGGAGATGACGTCCTGCATCTGGGCGGCGATGTCGAAGAACTTGCGGATGCCTGAGGGCGGCAAATCCCGCGCGATGCGCGACAGGGTCAGGCGGGGCAGGGATTCGGGGGACGGGTTGGCTTCGTTGCTCATGGTCACTCTCTTGCGTTTGCTCTATCCAGTCAGTCTGAGGGTCTCATAGTCTCTGATGGCGATCTCGATCAGCTTCAACCGGGTTACACTTCAGGAAGCCAGTGATGAGCTTGGAAGAGACGGCGTGGCTGTACAGGTCGTCTTCCGTGAAAGACGCCGTATCTCTGAGGCGGTAGGCTTTGGCGATCTTCTCGCAAGCCATCTGCAAATAGTGGGGACGGTGACACTCTTCCGCTTCCTGCAAGTGGATGCTGTAGACCGCGAAATCCGACCGGCTCTGCTTCGCTTAGGCATCCGCGAGCCGCCTCCTGTCCTGCGGCGTCCATTCGGCGGCGACCGGCGCCGCCGGTAAGGGGCAGCCGTAGCGGCGGCAGTCGCCTCTCACTCGGGTCAAGGCTTGTGGCCGTTGGTGCATGCCACCGGCATCGCAATCTCCGTCAGGTCTTGTTTCTCGTCCCAGTCCCAACCAGCGGGGAGCGGGATCTCGCCCCGCTGGACTTGCTCCACTTCTTCGGGCGTGTCGGGGCTGACCTCTTCTTTTGTCGGCATCATCGTGTCTTCTCAGCAGACTTTCTATGGCGTCACGACCAGGCGCTGGTCTTCCTCGGTCTCGACGAACAGGTCCTGGTCTTCCTTGTAGCGCCGCAGCAGGAAGTGCGTGTCGGTGGCGGTGACGCCTTCAAGGGCCGACAGCTTTTCGGCGACGAAGCGGCCGACGGCGCGCATGTTCTCGCCCTCGACGACGACGCGCAGGTCGCTGCCGCCCGAAACGAGCCAAACGCTGTGTACTTCGGGGTAGCGGTAGATGCGCTCGGCCACGGCGTCGAAGCCGACCTCGCGGGCGGGCAGGACCTTGACGTCAATGAAGGCGAAGACCTTCTCGACGCCCGCCTTTTCCCAGTCCACGATGGTCTTGTAGTGCTTGATGACACCCGCCCGCTCGTACCCGGCGATGGCCCGGCGCACCTCGGCGACGTCGCGCCCGGTGAGGGTGGCGATGGTCTCGGGGGAGGTGCGGGCGTCGCGGGCGAGGATCAGGAGGATCTCGTCGGGCGTGCCGTGGGATCGGCTGTCCGTCTGGCTGTGAGGCTGGGGCATGGTGGGATTAGTATGGCACGGGGGGCGGGCCGCTGTCAACCGGCCCGCCGCCCGGAGAGCCAGGCGCCGCCCTACTTGCCGTCCGGGCTGTAGGACAGCTTCGCGCCGTCCGCGACCCACCGGGCGCGGCCGTCGGCGAAGATGAAGTAGTCGCCGCCGGCGTGGCGGCCGGGGCGCGGGAGGGTCTGGCCGGTGTCGGCGGCGTTTTTGACGCCCGCCGTGCTCTCGAAGACCAGCACCGTCGCTGAGGGGTCCTTGAGGTCGGCCAGCCGCATCCCCGACAGGGCGCGGTTGAAGGCGTAATTGAACGGCTCCCCGCCCGGCGCAGAGGGGTCGCGGAACAGCTCTTCGGCGTGGAAGCTGCGGTCCTTGACATTCGCCCATTGTGGCATCAGGGCATCCACCCAAGCCCCGGCTGGGGGGAAACGGCCGTCGTGTGACTCCGTGTACATAGTCAGGGCCAGGCCGATCTGCCGCAGGTTGGACAGCGAGACGATGCCTTTGGAGTGCTCGCGCATGGCATCGAAGTCTCTGGGGTTCGTCTTCTGGTAGCTTTCGAGCATCTCCAGGCGCGCGTCCCCGGCGTGCGAGAAGGTGGCGATCCGAATGATCTGGACGCTCCCCGGCGCGGCGCCGGGGGGTCGGGCGCGGACGAGGACGGTGTGCGGGTCGGCGGGGTCGAGTCCGGCCACGGAGAACCGGTAGCCCGAGGTCCCGTGCGAGTCCATGAAGAACATCGTGACAGCGGCCATGACGGGGCTGACGCCGTCTTCCGCCGCGTGGGCGAGGGGCGCTTTCTCCCCGGCGAACTGGGTGTCGAACTGCGCGTAGGGGATCTGGTCCCGAGATTGGGGCGAAAAGAGCGCGTACTGGGCGGGCGCGTCGCGGCGGGCGCGCGCGGCCAGGTAGGCCCGCACGGCAGCGACTGGGGACGCGGGGGCGGCGCCCATCGCCGGGGGGAGGCCGGCCGCCATCAAAAGCAGGCCGGCCCCGAAGCCGAAAAGAAACTCGCGTCGCGTATTCATTCGTCGTCTCCTGAGGATCGCTGATTATCCTAACGGAAAAGCGGGGCGGTTGGGTTCGGCCCCGTCACTTGCCGGTGATGAGGAAGGACGGCTTGGGGGCGGTGTCGCTGACCCACTTGACGTAGCCGTCGGCCAAGGCGTAGTCGGTGCCACCGTTGTGGCGGCCGGGCCTTGGGAGCGATCCGCCTCGGTCGGAAGCGTTCTTCTTACCATCCGTACTCTCGAACAGCAGCACGGTGGCGGCGGGACTTTCCAAGTCAGGTAGTGGCGCAATTGCGTCTGATTGCATCGAAGGGCGAACACCCCCAAGTGAAGGCGAACACGAGGTTCGCTCTTACGGGAATCGCTTGTAGGGCGCGAACCTTGTGTTCGCCCTCAGACTCTTATGAGCCACTCCCTCCAAGTCAGACAGCTTCTTGCCCGACAGAGCGCGGTTGAAAGCATAGGCCCATTTCAGGCCGGGCGCGGAGGGGTCAGTGAACACGGCCTCGCTCTTGATGTAGGGCATGACCTCGTCCACCCACTTGTCGGCGTCAGGCATCTTCTGGTCGTTGTCCTGGACGTGCTGGATGATGCCGAGCGAGATCTGTTTCAGGTTGGACTGGCTCGACGCCGGCCGGGCGTTTTCCAGGTGCCCTACCATGTTGGGGTTGGACAGCATGAGGGTCTTCTCGCCGTTCAAGCGCCGCCCGCCGCCCGCGCCGGCTGCCGTGACGACCTGGATCGTCTTGATGGTAGACAGGGGCGCCCCGACCTGGTAGGCGCGCACCAGGACAATTGTGGGGTCATCCGGGGAGGGGCCGAGGACGCGGAACTTGAAGTGAAGCGTATCGTGGATGTCGGCGAACAGGGCCACGATGGGCAGGACGCCGGGCGGCAGGTTGCGAAGCATGTCCGGGCCGGTGAGCTGCTGGGCGATCTGCTCGAGATGGGCAGCGGGGTAGTTGGCCTGGGTATCGGGCGAGAGCAGGGCGTAAGCGCGGTCCGCCTGCCCGGCGGCGCGGGCGGCGAGGTATTCCCGCACGGCGGCGACGGCGGGGTTGGTCACAGCGGCCGGAGCGGGATGATGGACGGCGTGCTTGTGCGCGGCGGGCTTTGCGGCGGTGGGGGGAGCGAGCAGCAGGGCAGCGGCAGCGAGGCAAGAGAGGGCGGCAGATCGGGTGGCGGTCGTGTTCATGGCGATCTCCTTGACCGTGGGGATTGTCTCGCTCCATTGTACTCCGATTGGTGCAACCATGCAAATGGCCTGATTTCAGCAGCATTCAGCAATCTCATCTAGGAACTATCACGTCATGTTCGTTGTTATTGATACTAGCAGACAACAAAGGGAGCGGCAAAAACCATGCGGATACAGTCTTCGATGCTGGTGCATCTTGGGTTTGGGAAGTATGTGCGGTCGGACCAGGTGACAGCGGTCCTGCCGATCGAGCAGGACCGGGGGCCGGGGCGGCGGACCTTCGTCCATGTGCAGGGGCAGACCGACCCCGTGGTCGCCTCGCGATCGGAGGACGCCCTGGTGCGCGATCTGGTGCAGGAGCCGAAGGAGATCACGCAGTCGCGTCAGCAGCAGGAGATCCTGCGCGACCTGCTGCAAGACCTGGGAAGCATCAATGCCACGGTCAAGCGCATCGCCCGCGACGAGGGCGGCCTGGACCTCGACAAGCTTGAGCGGCGCATCCGCGAGGTCGTCGAGGACTAGGCGGACAAAAAGAAGGCCCGGCGCATCATGCGCCGGGCCTTCTGTCATTTGTGCCTACGCGCTCTTCTTGCGCTTGGCGGCGACCACGGTCCCGCCCAACCCGAGCAGGAGCAGCAGGCCCAGGCTGACGGTCGTGGAGGCTTCCGGCACGGCGGGGGCCGGGCTGCCGATCGCCCCGACTCGCAGGTCCAGCATCTTGTTCGAGGCGTCGTTGACCACCGTATAGGCGAACCCGTTGTGGCCCGTGACCGTGAAGCCGAAGTTGGTCCCCGTCCCCGGCACCAGAGTGCCGTAGTCCAGGAAGGCGAACTGCGACCCGACCAAGCCGGTGAAGGCGGAGGTGTCAATGTAGTTGACATCCAGGATGCCGCCCGTCGTTGCTATTCCGGAGATATTCAGCAGGTCGTGGAGGCTGTTGGTGAACTCGATGTTGAGCGTGCCCGTGCTGCCCTGCGTGTAGTTGCCGTTGATGGTCAGGGTGCCGGGCGAGTCGCCGGGGGAGACGATGCCGTTGGTGTTGACGACGTTGCCGTTGATTGTCCCACTGCCGTCAAGGACGCCGCCCTTGAGGGCGAGCGGCGTGTTGACCAGGTTGAGGACGCCGTCCACCTGGGTCAGCCCCGCCGTCTGGGTCAGGCCGTTGAAGTTCGCGATGGCGCCCTTCTGGACGCTGACGGTGCCGCTACTGGTGAAGTTGTCCACGCTGACGGTGAGCGCCTTCCCGGTCGTGTTGGCACTGATCAGGCCGTTGTTGGTCAGGTTGGCGTTGCCGTTGCCCTGGGACACAGTGCCGAAGCCCGTCAAACTGCCGTTGCCGGACAGGATGAGGTTGGCGTTGCCGTCCTGGACCTGAATGCCATTGCTGGTCGTGCCCAAGGTGATCGCGCCGTTGACGGTGTTGAGGCCCACGAAGTTTGCGAACGCGTTGGCGTTGGTCGCAAGGTCGAGGTTGGCGTTGACGGTCATGCTGGTCAGCGAGTTGGCTGCGCTGCCGCTGAAGATCAAGGCGGTCCCGGCGGCGGCGTTGAGAGTGCCGGTCAGGTGCGCGCCGTTGACCTGGATTTGGCCGCCGCCCGAGGCGGTGATCAGGTTGCCTGCGCCGCTGGCGAAGTTCTGGCTGATGGAGACGACGCTGCCCGCGCCGACGGCCTTCAAGGCACCCGTGTTCGTGGTGGAAAGGTCGCCCAGCGTCAGCGTCGCCCCGCCCGTCGCCTCCGCCGTGCCGGCGTTGGCGAAGTTGTCTACGGTTAAGGTGAGCGCCTTGCCCGCCGTGTTGGCGTTGATGGTGCCGGGCGCCGTGTTGGTGAGGTTGGCATTGCCGTTGCCCTGGGACACAGTGCCGAAGCCCGTCAGGCTGGCCGCGTTGCCCGCGCTCCCCAGGACGAGGGTGGCGTTGCCGTCCTGGACCTGAATGCCATTGCTGGTCGTCCCCAGGGTGATGGCCCCGTTGACGGTGTTGAGGCCCACGAAGTTTGCGAACGCGTTGGCGTTGGTCGCAAGGTCGAGGTTGGCGTTGACCGTCGTGTTGGTCAGGGTGTTGTTGTAGGTGGGACCGCCGCTGTTGAAGACCAGGGCCGTGCCGGCACTCGCGTTGAGCGTGCCGGTCAGGGCGGCGTTGTTGACCTGCACCTGGCCGCCGCCCGAGGCGGTGATCAGATTGCCTGCGCCGCTGGCGAAGTTCTGGCTGATGGAGACGACGCTGCCCGCGCCGACGGCCTTCAAGGCACCCGTGTTCG
>JANOOM010000325.1:0-4083 GCA_031421335.1 Armatimonadota bacterium | reverse complement strand
GCCGCTTGCGGCGGGGTGGGTTCCTGACGATTCGGATTCAGTACGCGGCTCTTACCGCCGAGTGAGCGATCACGGCGGTGGCGATGTTATTGAAGTCCGCCGACGCGACAGTCGGCTCGGTTCTGAGGGACTGCACGATGCTAGCCAGGTCTTGCGAGTCTGAGGTCGTCAGGACATAGTCTCTTACCGCAAGGTCCTCGTAGACGGTGCGGCCCAGATGGTACTTGTTCACCAGTGCCGTGATGTTCTGCTGGTCGCCAGCGACCGAGCCACTGTCCTTCACAGAGGGCAGCACGACTTGCTCCCAGCAGAATGGTCCCGAGCCAGGACCATGACATATGTCCTATTTTGGGTCTCCTTTTCGTCGCTTATCGGAGCCGCTTGTCGTAGCTTTGACGGGGTCGGACGTGTAGGGCAGGACGGCCCGCCCGTGCGCCCTGCTTTGGCCGCGCTTGTCTTCGGGGACGGGGCTGTCGTACTTATGGCCGCCTTTGTGGTTCGCGTAGCGGCGGGCGCGGGTCACGCCCATCCGTAAGAACTTCCTGCGAGATTCATTCCCACGAAATCGTTTTGGGCGCCGTAGTCCTGGAACATCTGCCGGATGGCTTCCGGCGGCTCACGGGCGGCGTCGGGCGTAGCAAACCGCCAGCGGGGCAGGATCTTGCACTTGTACGGCTCGACGAGCAGAACGCCCTGTTCCCCGACCCCGATGCGGCACAGGTCAGGGCGGGCGCGCCGGTCTCAGGTCTTGTAATCGGGGGTGTAGTCGAGCGTCATGGGGTCGCCTCGGTCGTCAGTGTCGCCAGAGCTTCTTCCAGCACTTTGCGGAAGCGCAGGTCTACAGCGTCGGCGCTGGAATACTCGGCCTTGCTGACAGAGAACGTCTGTGAGTCACCCATCTCCAGAATGGCGCGCAGGGGCAGGACGGCTTCGGCCATGCCCAGGTCGGCGGCCGTCTTGGCGGCGACGAGCTGGAGCCAGCGGTCGTTCGCGGTCACCAGGCGCAACAGGGCGCGGCGCAGGGTGGCCTGCTGGGGCGGAGCAAGGGTGGCGTTCAGGGCGGTGATCTGCTCGTTCAACCCCCAGAACTCCTCGGCCCAGGCTTGACGGTTCAGGTGGGCCAGAGTGTCGCGCACCTCGGCCAGCAGGTCGGCGTCGTCGCCGGCGTTCGGGCGGGGCTGGAAGACGGCTTCCAGCAGGGCACCGTCGAAAAGGGGCGTCGTCAGGGCGACCCGCTGCCGTTTGGAGCCGCGCCACTTGCCGATGGCGCGCGCCACAAAGAGTGCGCCGACGATGGGGCCGACCCGTATCAGCCAGTCCGCGTTCATGGCGTGGCCTTTCGTGTTTCCGGTGACACCGCCGTCTGCATGAAGACCATGTCCCAGTAGTCCAGCCGGGGGAGCGTAAAGGAGACGTAAGGGCCGCGCCCATCGGTACCACGCGTGAACGGTAGCGGGACCGGGACGATGTCTCGGTCTGGCGAGGCCCAGTAGATATTCTTGATTGTTCCCAAATCGGCGTAGTCTCGGACGGCGAGGTTGGTCTGCGGCGTCGGGGCGGGCTTGTCCGCGTTGTCGTCGCGCCAGAGCGTGTCTTTTTCGCCAGTCAAGTTGATCAGATGCAGGACGTGGAAGCCGCCGCCGCTCTTCGCAAAGGCCCAGACGGTGCCGACGCTGAGTGTGACGGCGCGCGTGTCGGCGATGAGGCCGCCGCGCAGCAGGTTCTCGTAGGCGGTGAGGAAGTCGTACTCGCGGCCCAAAGCGCGCGTCAGATCCGCACTCGGGACGAGGTTACGGTTGGGGAAGTACTCGTTGTCGAGCAGCCGGCAGTCGTCGCCAATCTCGATGTGTGCCCCACCAGCGGCGAAGATGACAGCGTCGGTGAGGCGGACGCCGGGGGAATTAAAGCGGCCGGGGCGGGCCGCGGAGGACGCATCGGCGCGGGCGCGGTCGTTGTAGGCGGCCAGGATAACGGCCTTGCCGCCGCTCCAGGCCGACGCCTGTTCGATGGTGGTCTTGAGGTCGGCGTAGGTTTTCTGGCCGGCCGACTCCCAGCACTCGATGTAGGCAGCATCTTCGGTGGAGCCAGCGGCCGTGTCGTAGAGGCCGTAGGCGCCGACGTTGTTGAAAACGATGGTCCGGCGCAGGGCCGCTTTAGCCGCGTTCAGGAAGGGCCGGAACGTCTCCCAGACGGTCACGGGATGACCGGCGTAATCATACTCCTCCCCGCGCTCCCCCACCTGATCTATCTGCCAGCCGTCAAAAGGATAGGCGGCGAAGACCTGGGCCTCCTGGGCGATCAGGAACCGCTGCCAGCCCACGTCGCCGGGGTTGAAGAGGTACAGGCTGGGGGTCGCCCAGCCGCTCGGCATGCGGAGGTAGTCCTGATCCTTGCCGTCCTTGTTCTTCCACAGACCCCAGTGGAAGTCTACGCCGTCCGGGCCATACCCGGCCCAGGCGCCATAAAGCAGGTTATAGTTCATGGCCGCCATGTTCTCGGCGTGGGCCGCTGCGATGAGGTCCAGGACGGTCCGGCGCGCGGTCGGGCGGCCCGCGATATCGGCCCAAATCGGCGCGGGGGCCGAAACAGTACCGGCGAGTGGGCACTGGTGCTTGAACTGCCAGTCGTAGAACTGGAGGGCATTGAGGTGAAAGCGGCCCAGCCGCTTGACGGTGGCGCGAGAGGCAAACACTGTTTGCGGGGGGAAACCGGAAAGGAAGCCGTAGCGTGGAAACTTGGTCCACGTTGAAGACACGTCCACGGCCACCTCGGCGTTGCCGAGAAGGCGCCCAAACGAGTCGCGCGCCCTGACCTGCACGAGATAGCCCTGGAAATCGGTCGGGGGCGGGCGCCAGCGGAAGACCAGTGTCGTTGTCGCTCCCGCCGCAAGGCGGAACACTTGGGGCGGGGGGCCTTCAATGTGGGAAGCTAAGTGCGTACACGCGAGGCTGACAGTGCCTCGGGCGTGGTTCCTGCCATTCACGAGCGAGACGGAGACCAGTACGGCGGCGTTCGGGGAATAGCGGGCGCGGTCCGTGACGATGTCAGTGGTGAGCGCCTGCGCGGGGACGGTGGAGAAAAAAAGGGAGGACAAAAGTAGGACGAAAGCCGCTCTGGACAAACACCAAGTCTTATGATACAATGTGGTGATATAAGAAAAGCCTTCTTCAGAAGAAGTGCGGATCAATGGAAATAAAGGGGTGGCTCCCTGAGTAGGACTTGAACCTACAACATTTCAGTTAACAGCCGAACGCTCTGCCAATTGAGCTATCAGGGATCAGAAGCCACTGATATTATAGACTCTGGCGGAAGAAATGTCAAGAGTTTGCACGGGCAAATCGCACGGGAAACACCTTGAAAGTCACCAAGATCGTTTTTCACGACAGTGGACAGGCGACATTGGTCGTCGAGATGCCCGACACGGACCCGTTCACGACGGAGGACCGCCCGCATATCCCGCGCATCCTGTTCAAGTTGCTGCCGCAGATGGCCGCCCAGCACTGCCGCAACGACGAGGGACTTTCCTTCGGGCGCGAAGCGCAGGCGACCGAGATCCCGCACCTATTCGAGCACCTGATCATGGAGATCCAGAACCAGGTCCGGCGCGGCGTCGGCGCCCCCCTCTCGGGCGAGACGCGCTGGAACTGGACCGTGGACCCGCGAGGCCGATTTTATGTGACGGTGGGGTATGAGCACGAGGTGGTCGCGCTGGGGGCGATCCGCCTGGCCGAGTGCCTGATCAACGCCCTGGACCGCCGGGACATCGCGCACGTTGACATGGCCCGCGAGATCGGCCGCCTGCGCGAGATCGCCAAGCTCTGCCGCCGGCTGAACGCGCCCTACGCGCTGCGGCGGCCCGAGGCGAGTCGGGAGGAAGCGGCGGAGGTGTAAGCGGGAGAACAGGAGGGGGCAGGGGGGACGATCCCCCTGCCCCCTTGTGTTTGCCTAGTGGTGCAGGATGCTGATGACGGCGATGGCAAGTCCCAGGATCTGGAAGGGGTCAATGCGCGAAGGGGCGCCGCCCTGGGTGATGGTGATGTTGTCGCCCGCCTGGACGAGGTAGGTGCCCTGGACGGTGGGGTC
>JANOOM010000324.1:0-11231 GCA_031421335.1 Armatimonadota bacterium | reverse complement strand
CGGGATGGCGACCAGGAACGTGCCCGATTGGGGCTGACGGCGCAGGAACCCCTGCGCCTCCAACTCTTCCAGAGCGGGGCGCAGCGCCGTCCGTCCGACCCCCAGAACTTGCGCCAGCTCTCGCTCTCCCGGCAGGCGGTCCCCGATTTGCAGCGTTCCGCCCCGGAGGAGATCGCGCAGCCTGAGATGGTTGTCTTTGTTTTTCTGCCGTGACATGACTTGCACCGATGACTGGTTGAAAACTGGTTTATTATGCCCTAGCTTGGCGGTGCTGTCAAGGGCTTGTCTGGTTTGCTCCTTCGCTTGGTCGGGGATACTGCACTTTGGACAAGGAGTACGCACTATGGCAACTTTATTACCCGATGCCGCCGCCTCCGGCACATTCACCCTCGGCGGCGATCTGACCGTCAACCGCATGGGCTTCGGCGCCATGCGGATCACCGGCCAGGGCATCTGGGGCGACCCGAAAGACCCGGCAGAATCGCGGCGCGTCCTGAAGCGCGCCGTCGAGATCGGCGTCAACTTCATTGACACGGCGGACTCCTACGGCCCGGAAGTCTCCGAAGACATCATCGGCGAAACTCTGGCGCCCTATGCGGACGGCGTGGTCATTGCCACCAAGGGCGGTCTGACGCGGCAAGGGCCGGACCAGTGGCTGCCGGTCGGTCGGCCCGAGTATTTGCGCCAGTGCGTCGAGATGAGCCTGCGGCGGCTCAAGAGAGACACCATTGACCTCTATCAGCTCCACCGGATCGATCCGAAAGTCCCCGCCGAGGAGACGCTGGGTGCCCTCAAGGACTTGCAGACGCAGGGCAAGATCCGTCACATCGGCCTGTCCGAAGTCACCGTGGAAGAGCTGGAACACGCTCAAACGATCGTGAACATCGTTTCGGTCCAAAACCTCTACAACCTGACCGACCGCAAGGCCGAAAAGCTGCTCGACCACTGCACCGAGAAGGGCATCGGCTTCATCCCCTGGTTCCCAGTCGCGGCGGGCGACTTGGCCCGGCCCGGCGGGGTCTTGGATGAGGCCGCAAAGAAGCACGACGCTTCCATCGCGCAGCTCGCCCTGGCCTGGCTCTTGAAGCGCTCCCCGGTCATGCTGCCCATCCCCGGCACGTCCTCGGTGGGCCATCTGGAGGAGAACGTCGCCGCTTCCTCACTTCAGTTAACGGACGAGGAGTTCAACTCCCTGAGCGCCCTCAGCAAGTAGGGGCGCGGTTCATCACGCCTTTCTTTCCTTCGTGCCCCCAGTTCACGCCTCCGGCGCGAGCCGGGGGCATTCTAGTATCCGAACGCCTCCCGCAGATACCGGCGGCTGATCGCGATGCTCTCGCGCGGGTCGTTCTTCGTCGCGTCCTGTTCCACCATCACCCAGCGGACGTTGGGGAGGTCCGGCAGGACCCGCATGACCGCCCCGATGTCCACTTGCCCCCGGCCAAGTTCCGTCCAGCCGTCCGCGTCGTAGTCCTTGAAGTGCAGATAGCCGATGCGGTCTTTGTGCTGCATCAGATACTCGGCTGGGTCCGACCCGCCCTTCTGCACCCAGGCGATGTCTACGCACAGGTCAACTGCCTCCGGGTCCAGCCCTTCCAGCAGCAGGTCCATCCCCGTCTTTTCCCCCTCGACCGCCTCGAACTCGAAGTCGTGATGATGATAATGGAGGTGAATGCCCGCGCGCTGGAACGCGCGGCCCGCCTCGTTCAGCACGGCGATGGCGTCCCGGTAGTCGTCCGCGCTGCGTTCGTGCCAGGCCCGCAGGCCCGAGTTACAGATGTCGCGGCTGTCCACCGCTTTCAGATAGGCGATCAGCGGTTCCACGTTCTCCAAGGAGGGCAGCAGGACGTGCGAGCCGCCGTAGCGCAGGCCCCGCGCATCCAGCGCGGCCTTGTATGCGGCGGCGTCGCGCGCGCCGCCCTCGACGGCGTCGTAGCCGGCCTCTTTAACGCTGTCCAGGATCAGGTCGGTCTGCGTGTTGATGTCGTACTTTAGCGTCGGGTGGCCGCCGAAGACCATAAGCTGGGCGCCTAAAAGTGGGAGTGACATGAAAATTGCTCCTTCGAAGATTATTGCCACCTTATTGGCGGTAAGGCGGGTGATCTCCTCTGAGCCGCACATTTGACGGGATGGCGAAAGTGCGCTATAATGACCGCGTGAAGAGTCCCCTCCAGATCCTCGGCCGCGGCCTCGTGCTGCTCGCCCTGTGCGCCGCGCCCGCGATGGCCGCGCCCGACGCGCCCGCAGCCCAGGCCCTTCCTCCCCCGCCGCCTTCCTACGCGGACGCCCCGGAGATGCGTCGCCTGCTGCACTGGGACCATTTCCCGCTGCATGTCTACTTCACGCCAGGCGAGCTGGCGACCAAGGAGCACATGGACGCCGTCCAGGCCGGCATGGACCAGTGGGCACACGCCACCAAGAACTTCGTCTCCTATCAGGTCGTCACCAAACCGGCCCAGGCCGAGGTCCTGGTGACGTTCCTGCCCCACGACTCGGTCCCCGACCAGGGCGGCTCGTGCGGTCACACGACGATAACCTTCCTCACGCTGACCTTGAAGTCCGCCAGCATGTCACTCGCGACGACCGGCGTTGCCCCGCTTGACCTACAGGCCGCCGCCGCCCACGAGTTCGGTCACGCCCTCGGCATCGATGGGCACAGCGATGACCCGGAAGATCTGATGTATGCCGTCGTATGCCACTCCCCCGACGGTGACCTGCCGCTCCCCGCGCATACTGTCACGGCGCGCGACCTCAACACCCTCAGGGTCTGCTATCCCGCTTTCGCTGCCCCGCCCGCTGCCGTCCCTAAATCGTCCCATTGACCTGCTATTTCTTGCCAAAAAACGTTGACAAAGGCCATTACTTATAGGTACACTATATCCGACAAGATTAGTCGGCATTAGCCAGCTGTCCTGTATGTTTGTACGTTTTTAGAAGTACGAGGAACGACCATGAGTACGGCGACCGATATCATTGAAGAGTTCGCAAGCAAGGAATACAAGTACGGCTTTGTCAGCGAGATCGAGAGCGACACCATCCCCGTCGGCCTGAGCGAGGAGGTCATTCGCATGATCTCCGCCAAGAAGGAGGAGCCGGAGTGGCTGCTAGAGTGGCGCCTGAAGGCGTACCGCCACTGGCTGACCCTCGAAGATCCCCTGTGGCACAACCTTCGGGTCAACCCGGTGGACTACCAGAAGATCGCCTACTTCTCCGCCCCCAAGCCAAAGAAAATTCTGAACAGCCTGGACGAAGTGGACCCCGAGCTGCTGGAAATGTTCGAGAAGCTGGGCATCTCGCTCAAGGAACAGAAGCGGCTTTCGAATGTCGCTGTGGACGCCGTCTTCGACAGCGTCTCGGTCGCCACCACCTTCAAGGGCAAGCTCGCTGAGATGGGTGTCATCTTCTGTTCGTTCTCCGAGGCCGTCCACGACCACCCCGAGCTGGTTCGCCAGTACCTGGGATCGGTCATCCCGTATTCGGACAACTTCTACGCCACCCTGAACTCCGCCGTCTTCACTGACGGCTCGTTCTGCTACATCCCCAAGGGCGTCCGCTGCCCTATGGAGCTGTCTACCTACTTCCGCATCAACGCCGCCAACACGGGCCAGTTCGAGCGGACCCTGATCATCTGTGACGAGGGCGGCTATGTGTCCTACCTCGAAGGCTGCACCGCCCCGATGCGCGACGAGAACCAGCTCCACGCGGCCTGCGTCGAACTGGTCGCCATGAAGGACGCCACGATCAAGTACTCGACCGTCCAGAACTGGTACCCGGGTGACAAGGAAGGCAAGGGCGGCATCTACAACTTCGTCACCAAGCGCGGCATCTGCAAGGGCGACAACGCCAAGATCTCGTGGACGCAGGTTGAGACCGGAAGCGCCATCACCTGGAAGTACCCGTCGTGCATCCTGCAAGGCGACAACTCCGTCGGCGAGTTCTACTCGGTGGCCCTGACCAACAACATGCAGCAGGCCGACACCGGCACCAAGATGATCCACCTGGGCAAGAACACCAGGAGCACCATCGTCTCGAAGGGCATCTCGGCGGGCCGGGGCCAGAACACTTACCGGGGTCTGGTCAAGATCAACCCCGGTGCGGAGAACGCGCGCAACTACTCGCAGTGCGACTCGCTACTGCTGGGCGATCGCTGCGGCGCGCACACGTTCCCGTACATCGAGGTGAAGAACCCGACGGCGACTGTGGAGCATGAGGCATCCACGTCGAAGATCGGCGAGGACCAGATCTTCTACTGCAACCAGCGCGGCATCTCCACCGAGGACGCCGTCTCGATGATCGTTAACGGCTTCTGCAAGGAGGTCTTCCGCGAGCTGCCTATGGAGTTCGCTGTCGAGGCCCAGAAGCTGCTCGGCGTTAGCCTAGAAGGCAGCGTCGGCTAATACTGGAGGCTCGTCGTGCCCTTTCCTGAACAGATTGATCTCATTTCTGATCTGGTCGTCAACGACCATGTGGCATTGGACGACGAGCCTCTTCTTCTTGCGGTTTATTATGCTTCCGAGGCCGCGCCGGACGCGGACTGCTTGTTCGAGGTAGCGCGCAATTTCGGCTACGGTGAGCCGAGCGAGGACGAACACATCTTCCAAGTCCAGTTCGGTCCGACGCCGAAGTTCCCGCTGCCGCCCACTGGACGGCTCCGGCTTTCGTTGACCAACCCTGTTGAGTTCCGCTTGGCGGTGAAAGAGGGCTGGCCGGAAGTCAGAGACCTCCAGGCGGCCATCGGGTGCGGACAGTACAAGGTGCTCTACTTGCGGCCTGAAGATCAGGAAGCGAGTGAAGCGCGCGCCGCATTGGATCGGCAACTGGTCGCGTCTTGAAGCAATCAGAAGCCTGGGTCCTGCAAGCGAAGTCCGATCTCGCGGCGGCTCAAGCTGTTCTCAAAGAGGGCAACGCCTCGACCTACTGCCAAGCCCTTGCGAAGTACCAGCAGGCGACTGAGAAGTCGGTCAAGGGCATGATCGCCGCACTGAACGGGTTGGGCGTCTCGCAGATCTCGATCAGTGGGAACCACACCCTGGGGCATGAGATGAACGGGCTGGACGCAGTGCGGAGGAAGCGCCCGGATCTGGACATAACCTCGATCGGGGCGATTGACCGCATGCTCAGGGGTTACAAGGCAGACATCCTCGCGCTGTCTGCACTTGCCCCGAAGCTGCCAAAGCCCGGACTCGCCTATCCAAGGAATACGGAGTATCCTTTTAACGATGCTTCGCTGGGAGACTGGACTGCTCCTGCGGCACCCAGCACTTACACTTTAGAAGAAGTCAAAAAGGCGCAAAGGCTCGCGTGGCCTTTGCACCAGATCGCTGCGAGGTTCTCGTCGTCGCTTCGCCGGCGCTGAAAACGTAAAGAAGCAAGGAATGGGAGAAACACAATGGCAAGCAAGTGCCTTACCCAGACCCCCGGCTGGCCGGACCTCGCACATGAATTCGTGACGCACACCGAGTAGGAAGCCCAGGCAAGGCCGAAGAGCTGGTCAAAAAGTCCAGCAACGAGAACGTCACCATGCACGCGCAGGGCGGCCGGCACGACGGCAAGAACCACCACTGACAAGGCAAAAACGAGAACGGCCACCCCAGCGAGATCGCCGCCGGGCAGAGCGAAGTCTTTTAACGATTAGACGAGGACACACATATTATGGCACTGCTGGAGATCACAGACCTGCACGCGCGGGTTGATGAGAAAGAAATCCTGAAGGGCATCAGCCTTTCAGTCAATCCGGGCGAGGTCCACGCCATCATGGGGCCGAACGGCTCGGGCAAGAGCACCTTGGCAGGCGTCCTAGCCGGGCGCGACGCTTACGAGGTGACTGGCGGACAGGTTCTGTTTGAAGGACAAGATCTGCTGGACCTGGACCCCGAAGAGCGGGCGCAGGAGGGGCTGTTTCTGGCCTTTCAGTACCCCGTCGAGATTCCGGGCGTCAACAACACTTACTTCCTGAAGGCCGCCTTGAACTCGATCCGCAAGCATCGGGGCCTTGAAGAGCTGGACGCGATGGAGTTCCTGAAGCTCGTCCGCGAGAAGCTCAAGGTCCTGCACATTGATCAGAGCCTGCTGAACCGGCCCGTCAACGAGGGTTTCTCGGGCGGCGAAAAGAAGCGCAACGAGATCTTCCAGATGGCCGTGCTCGATCCCAAGCTCGCCATCCTGGACGAAACCGACTCGGGTCTGGACATTGACGCCCTGAAGGCCGTCGCTGAGGGTGTCAACGCCCTGCGAAGCCCAGACCGGGCCATCATCGTCGTCACCCACTACCAGCGGCTCTTGAACTTCATCGTCCCCGACTTCGTTCATGTCCTGTCCGGCGGGCGCATCGTCAAGTCGGGCGGCAAGGAACTGGCCCTGGAACTCGAAGCCCAGGGCTACGGCTGGCTCGACGGCAGCGCCGCAACAATGGCCCAGCCGGAGCTTGTCGCGGCTTAATCTAAGTTTCCGGCCACAGGCGTTTTCCGGCACTAGAAGCGCCGGCCCACTGTTACAAGATCAGTAGGCCGGCACTTCCGGTGCCGGGCCTGTATTGACTCGTATTGAACAGAGTACCGCTTATGACCACAGATACCATTACCGCCACGAACAGCTACCTGCGCGACTTCACCGGCTCAGACGTGGGCAGTGAGGCGCCCGCCCCCGAGTGGCTGCGCGCCCTGCGTGCGAGGGCCGCCGCCCGCTTCGCCGCCGTCGGCTTCCCGACGCGGCGCAACGAGGAATGGCGCTTTACGAACGTTTCGCCCATCGTCGAGACGCCGTTCGCGCTGGCAAACGCGGCCCAAAGTTATTTGACTGCCGAGGGCCTGCGCTCCTTCACCTATGAGGGCATGGGTGGGACGCAGCTCGTCTTCGTCAACGGCCATTTTCACGCCGACCTGTCCAGCCCGGTCTTCCCGGCGGGGGTCGTCGTCAGCAGCCTGGCGGAAGCGATGGAGACCGCGCCGGAGCTGGTGCAGTTCCAGTTGGGGCAGTCTGCCCAATTCGACACGCAAGCGTTCGTCGCCCTGAACACCGCCGCCCTGGAAGACGGTGCGTTCATCCACATCAAGCGCGGCGTGGTCGTGGAAGAACCGATCCACCTGCTGTTCGTCTCGGTTCCCGCCGCCGGCCCCACCGTGTCGCATCCGCGCACGCTGATCGTCGCCGAAGAGAACTGCCAGGCGACTATCGTGGAGAGCTATTCGGGAACCGCCGATCAGGTCTATTTCACGAATGCTGTGACCGAAGTGTCTGTTGCCGAGAATGCCGTTCTGGACCATTACAAGGTGCAGCGCGAGAGCCTGAAAGCGTATCATATCGCGACGATGCAGCTCCAGATTGCCCGCAGCGCGAACTTCTCCAGCCACTCCATCGCCTTGGGCGGCCGGCTCGTCCGCAACGAAGCCAACGCCTACCTTGGTGGCGAGGGCATCGAGTGTACCTTGAACGGCGTGTATCTCGGCAACGACCACCAGGTCATTGACAACCACACGGCCATTGACCATGCCATGCCGCGCTGCAACAGTCACGAGGTCTACAAGGGTATTCTCGATGGCCATTCGCGCGGCGTCTTCAACGGCAAGATCTTCGTCCGACAGGATGCCCAGAAGACTGACGCCAAGCAGACCAACCAGACCCTGCTGCTGTCGCCGACGGCCCTGATTGACACAAAGCCGCAGCTTGAGATCTTCGCCGACGACGTGAAGTGTACACATGGCGCCACTATCGGCCAGCTCTCCGACGAGGCTGAGTTCTACCTGCGCGCCCGCGGCATCCCCAAGGAGCAGGCCCGCGCTCTGCTGACCTATGCCTTTGCTAGTGATATCGTCAGCCGCATCAAAATAGATGCCATCCGCGCCCAGCTTGACCAGGTCCTGCTGGCTGACCGCGGCTTAGAAGGAATTGTGCTATGAGCAGCACCCTCGCCGAGCGCCCCGTGGTCGTGGACGCCGCCCCATATGACGTGTGGAAGGTGCGCCAGGACTTCCCGATTTTGAGCCGGGAAATCCGTGGCAAGCCGCTCGTTTATCTAGACAACGCCGCCACCACCCAGAAGCCGACTCTGGTCCTGGACGCGATGGCCGACTACTCCGCCAATGAAAACGCCAACATCCACCGCTCCAGTCATCTGCTATCGGAGCTGGCGACGCGCGGCTATGAGGGTGCCCGTGTCAAGATCAAGGCGTTCCTGAACGCCCGCGAATCCCACGAGATCGTCTATGTCCGTAACGCCACCGAGGGCGTCAACCTCGTCGCGCAGACCTGGGGCCGGCAGAACATCAAGGAGGGCGACGAGATCATCGTCTCCGAGATGGAGCACCACTGCAATATCATCCCATGGCAGATGCTCTGCGCCGAGAAGGGCGCTGTCCTCCGGGTCATCCCGATCAATGACGACGGCGAGCTGCTGATGGACGAGTACGCGAAGCTCCTGAACGAGAGAACGAAGTTCGTTTCCATCGTCCACATGTCGAACGCCTTGGGCACGATTAACCCGGTCAAAGATGTCATCGCGCTGGCACACGCGCAGGGCGTTCCCGTCCTCGTGGACGCCGCCCAGTCGGCCTACCACGTCCCGATTGACGTTCAGGAACTGGACTGCGACTTCCTGGTGTTCTCGGGGCATAAGCTCTACGGCCCCACCGGCATCGGCGTCCTGTATGGCAAGCGCTCCTTCCTGGAGGCCATGCCGCCCTGGCAGGGTGGGGGGGACATGATCCTGACGGTCTCGTTCACGAAGACGACTTACAACGAGATCCCCTACAAGTTCGAGGCCGGCACTCCGCACATCGCAGGGGCCATCGGCTTGGGCGCGGCCATTGACTATCTGAATGCCCTGGGCATGGATAACCTCGCCGCTTATGAGCACACCCTGACGCTGTACGGCGAGGAGGCACTGGCCCAGGTTCCGGGCCTCCGGATGATCGGGACGGCCCGAGACAAGGCGAGCGTCTTTTCGTTCATCTTGGGCGACATCCACCCGCACGATATCGGCACCATCTTGGACGGCGAGGGCATCGCCGTCCGCACCGGCCAGCACTGCGCCCACCCGGTCATGCAGCGGTTTGGCGTCCCCGCGACTACCCGCGCGTCCTTGGCCCTGTACAACACACGGGACGAAGTAGATGCTCTGGTCAGGGGCTTGCACACGGTCATTGAGGTATTCGGTTAATGTCCGATTTGAGAGAACTCTACCAGGAAGTCATCCTGGACCACAACAAGAAGCCGCGTAACTTCGGCGTCCTGGAAGACGCCACGCAGGTCGCGCAGGGCCACAATCCCCTCTGCGGCGACAACGTGACGGTCTATCTGCACGTTGAAGGCGATACCATCCAAGATATCAGCTTCAACGGCTCCGGATGCGCCATTTCCAAAGCGTCCGCGTCGCTGATGACGAGCGCGCTGAAGGGCAAGACGGTCGCCGAAGCCGAGACCATTTTCCAATCCTTCCGCGAACTCGTCACCGGCCCCGAGGCCAGCGAAGAGGTATTAGAAGAGATGGGCAAGCTGGCCGTCTTCTCCGGAGTCCGCGATTATCCCGCCCGTGTCAAGTGCGCCTCGCTGGCTTGGCACACCGTTCACAATGCTTTACAGGGCAAGCCGGAGCCTGTCGTCACGGAGTAACACACATGCCGACCGCCGATACCAAAATCTATCCCCTGGTGATTGAGGCCGAAGTCATGGAAGCCCTACGGGACGTCTATGACCCGGAGATCCCCGTCAACATCTATGACCTCGGCCTGATCTACGACGTCCATGTGGACGAGTACGGCGTCGTAGACATCGAGATGACCCTGACGTCGCCCGCCTGTCCCGTCGCCGGCACCCTGCCGGGCGAGGTCGAGCAGAAGGTGCGCGGCGTCCCCGGCGTCGCCGACGTCAGCGTTGAGCTGGTCTGGGAGCCTGCCTGGAGCATGGACCGCATGAGCGAGGCCGCAAAGCTCGATCTCGGCTTCTTCTAAAGGAACACACATCATGAGCGACACCGCCGTTCTGGAACCCATCACCGAAACCGTAGCCAACCCTGTCCATCTGACACCTGCTGCCGTCGCCCAAGTCAAGCGCCTACGCGCGAAGAAGGGTGACGATGCCCTCAAGCTGCGCGTTGGCGTCAAAGGTGGCGGCTGCTCTGGCCTTTCCTACGTTTTGGCCCTGGAAGAATCTCCTCGCGCCACCGACGCCGCTTACGACGTGGACGGCGTGACCGTCCTCGTAGACCCTAAGAGCGCCCAGTTCATCAGCGGCATGACCCTAGACTACAGCACCGCCAACCTGCTCGAAGGCGGCTGGAAGTATCTGAACCCCAACGTCCAGAAGAGCTGCGGCTGCGGGACCTCGTTTACGCCGAAGTAGCCTCCGCAGGCGAAGAAGGCGGCCCCTCGTGATGAGGGGCCGCCTTCATTTTGCTCGCTCATAAAGAATTGCTGAGCGTCGGGAATGTCTTCGGGACGGGACGGTTCAGCGTCTGACCCGCGCACGGAGATGCCTGTGATGCCGAAGTGGCGATCCTTGGAGGTATGCCATTCATGGTATGGTCGGGAACCGATGTCGTTTCCTCGCCATCATGTCAGCCATCAGGATGCGGGCCGTCAGCCCGTACTCCGGTTCCGGGCCGATCTTGGTGAGGTAGAGGCGGCCCTGCGGTCGGCTCTTCCTAATTGCCCGCATGGCGTTCCCCGTCGAGTCCGCGACAACATACTCGCCCGAGTCCGGGTGGATCGCCACGAACCGGTTGTTGTAATCGGGTTCCAGCACTGCTTTCAGCTTGGTCTCATACAGCGCTCTGCCGCGCCGCGTTGTCTCGCTCCGTTCAGATGCTTCTGCTTCTTCGCTCATGGCCGTTATCGCTGGTTCCGACATGGCTGCCTTCTGATTCTGCTTCAAGTCTATGCCGAGAGTGTATCACCTTACAGCGGCTCAAGCGAGACCTCGCCGCCTTCCTGCATTTCCGCTTGAAGAAGGTAGTCGTTCATCAACAGCACGCCGATGAGGGGCGTGGTGTCCATGACTAAAACTTCGATGGGGATGATGTCCTCATCCCAGGCAAGTTCGACTTGACGGTACTCCTGATTGCTCTCGTACCCGTCAGCCATCCGAACCCGGCGGGACGCGGAATAAGAAGTCTCGACGCGCGAGATCAGATGAGCGGGCATGGCTAGGTCGCCGTCGAAGGCCGTGTCCACGATGAACTCGACACGGAGTGGGCCGTCTAAACCCGGCAGAACCAGGGGGACGCGCGGGAACCTGTCCCG
>JANOOM010000323.1:0-14835 GCA_031421335.1 Armatimonadota bacterium | reverse complement strand
CCGCCTGCCCGGCCTGCGCGTGACTGGGATCAGCACCCACTTTGCCAGCGCCGACGAGGACCCCGCTGATGCTCGCGCGCAGCACGCCCTGTTCGCCGCACTCTTGCAAGACCTCGGGCCACGCGCTGCCGGTCTGCTCATCCACGAGGCGAACTCCCCTGCCGGCCTCCACCTGCCGCCCGCCGCGCACCAGGGGCTGGTCCGCCCCGGCCTGCTGCTCTACGGGATCGAGCCGGTGCCGGGCGACTTCGGGCGGATGCTGCTGCGCCCTGTCCTTTCGCTCAAAACGCGCGTCACCCTCTGCCGCGCCCTACCAGGCGGCGCGACCATTTCCTACGGCCGCACCTACGTCGTCCCGCCTGGCGGCGGCGTCTACGCCACCCTGGGCGTCGGCTACGGTGACGGCTACCCGCGCCGCTTTTCCAACGCCGGCCACGTCCTGCTGCGCGGCTTCCGCGCGCCGATCTGCGGGCGCGTCTGCATGGACCAGACCGTCGTGGACGTCAGCCACATCCCCGGCGTCCGGGCCGGCGATACCGCCACCCTCCTCGGGACGGACGGCGGCGCGACCATCACGGCGGGCGATCTCGCCGCCGCGCTCCACACCACGCCGCACGAGATCACGACCGCCCTAACCGCCCGATGCCCGCGCCTCCTTGTCGGCGTGGCATAACGGCCGGACATGCTTTCCGAACCCACGCGCCTTCAAACGCTCACCGTGGCCGCGCGCCCTGTGTCCTGCCACATCCTTGACGCTTCGCCTTCCGTCCACTCGCCGCCCCTGTCCGTCGTCCTGTTGGCCTTTCTGGTCTGGTTCTTCCTGCTTGATCTCCGCTCCCCGTGATCTGCTGCGGAGTGGAGTGCCCCGTGCGCCGCAGGAAGCCTGCCAAAGCGGCGCGTGCCCGTGCGTCCTGCGGGGCGCGGCGAGCGCGGTCAGGAGCGTCCGGCTCAGGCGGGCGGCGGGGGATACGCCGGACGCCGCGTGGTGGGGTATACTGACGACTATGCAAGAGACTGAACAAGAGTTTGATGTCGCCGTGCTCGGCGCGGGATCGGCGGGGCCGAAGGCGGCCCGGACGGCGGCGAAGCTGGGGGCGCGCGTCGTTCTCTTCGAAGAAGCGCTGATCGGCGGCGAGTGCCTCCACACGGGCTGCGTGCCGTCCAAGTCTTTGATCCACTCGGCGACGCTGTGGGACCGGATGCGGCGGGCGCCCGAGTTCGGTCTGCCGGCCTACGACGGTCCCCCCGCCGACTTCGGCGCGGTCCTGCGCCACGCCCGCCAAACCATCGAGGAGGTGGGCGGCGGCGACGCCATCGAGGGCTTCAAGCGGCAGGGCATCACGACGGTCTGCGAGCGGGTACACTTTGTGGACCCGCACACGGTCGAGACCGGCAAAACCGGCGCGCGCTACCGGGCGAGTCAGTTTATCCTCTGCACCGGGTCGCTGCCCGCCGTCCCGCCCATTGAGGGCCTGGAAGAAGCGGGCTACGACACCAACCGGACCGTCTTCGACTGGACTTCTCTGCCGCGCCGGGTCGTCATCCTCGGCGGCGGGGCCATCGGGTGCGAGCTGGGACAGGTCTTCCGCCGCTTCGGGGCTGAAGTCACCATCCTGCACAACGGCGCGCGCATCCTGGCCCGCGACGATGCCGACGCCGCCCTCGTCCTTCAAGACCGGCTGACGATGGAGGGTGTCCGCATCGTGACCGAGGCGCATGTCGAGAAAGTCTTGCGGCACGGGGACGAGCGCGTCCTCCTGATGCGCGGCGGCGAGGAGATTCGCTGTGACGCCATTCTGGTCGCGGCGGGTCGCAGAAGCAACGTCGCCGGACTGGACCTCGCCGTCGCCGGCGTCCACTGCGAAGATGGCGGCCGGCTGAAGACGGATATGTACTTGCAGACCAACGCCCCGCACGTTTGGGCGGCGGGCGACGTCGCCTCGGAATACAAGTTCACCCACGTCGCCTCCTACGAGGGAGCGATTGCCGCTACGAATGCCGTGTCCGTCCTGCGCGGTGAGGCCCCCTGCTGCCCCGCCGACTACCGCATCATCCCGCGCGTCACCTATACCGACCCTGAGGTGGCGAGCGTCGGACTGACCCCCGTCACAGCCCGCCTCTCTTACGCCGCTGAGGCCCTGGACGTCGCCCGCTTCCCGTTCGCCCATCTCGACAAGGCCATCATCACCGGCGAGACGGTTGGCTTCGTCCAGCTCGTCTCGCTGAAGTCTGACGGGACCATCCTGGGCGGCCAGATCGTCGGTGCCCAGGCGGGTGGCCTGATCAACGAGGTCTGCCTCGCCATGCACGCCCGCATGCCGATCGTGGAGATCGCGCTGACCATGCACGCCTACCCGACCCTCCCCGAAGCTATCGAGGCCGCCGCTCTGTCCAGCAGTCACGCACCGCTTTCCCCCTGCATCGCCCGCGAGATGGGCGACGACTGACCGCCCGCGCCAAAGAGAACAAAAGGAAGTACCTGCACCTATGGCAAGCCGCATCACTATCTATGGCAACCCCGCCCAGCCCGACGTGCGCCGTTTAAAGCGCGAGATGAGCGTCATGTACGTCGAGTACGACCTCTCCGACCCGCGCAAGGACGAGCGCGCCGCCCGTCGCCTTCAGACTGAGCTTGGCGGGTCCGTCACCCTCCCGCTCGTCGAGGTCCTGCGCGCCGACGACCAGGGCAGCGTTTATCTGACCAACCCCGACGCCGCCACCCTGCGCCAGTGCCTTTACTCCGAGGAGATCTTGTCTATTACGTCGTACTGGCTCTAGAAGGCGCGTCACGCCCGGATGCGGGCGCTCGCCGCCGAAGCAATAGCCGACGCGGGCTTCGTGGCCGACCTGCGCGAGACGATGCACGCCTTCCGGCATGTGGACAAGGAGCATTGGCCCGCATCCCCGAGGCATACAGGGTTTCCAGCAGGGCTGAACCCTCGCGCCTCAAAGGGCAGGGGAAACCCTGTCCTCACACACTTGCCTCTTCTGCATCACTTCTTCTGCATCACTTCTTCTGCCCGCGGAGGCGGGGAGTTGCACTACTAAAGCACGGGGGTTCAGCCCCGTGGAAACCCGTCCCATGCCTGACCTTGCCGCCGAATACCGGACGATCTGACGCCGTCGCACGATCACCTCGCAGCTTCCAAAGAGCTGCACCCATTCAGGAGGTTCTTCCATGCACGTCCTACGCTGCGCCCGCCCCTTCTCGCTCGCTCTTATTGCCGGCAGTCTCCCGCTGCTGCTCACGCTCTCTCTGCACGGCCAGCCCCCACCGTCCACCTCGGCGTCTGCGGAGACCCCCCAACAGGTCGCCGAGGCTCTGGACGGCATCGTGCAGCCGCGCTTCCGGCAGAACGCGGGCCGGTTCGGCGTGGACCGGATCGCCTTCGGCGGCCATGACAACATTTATGGCCTTGACGGCGTGACCCCCTCCGAGAGACGCCGGTTCCGTCGCGTCAACGCCGCCCACCACCCTTATGTGATCGCCTTCCTGCACTGCGCCCACAAGCCGGGCCGGGATCTGCTCTCCAAGACGCGGGGCAGCGGCGAAGCGGTCAAGCCTTACTTGCAGACGCTGGCGACGGCGACGGCCACAAATGCCGGCAGCCAGAAGTCCTTCGACTGGAGCAGCGCCCATCTGGAAAAGGCCGTCCTGCCCGACTTGCCGGTCCTGCGCCGGGGGACCGGGCTGGACCGAGATCTGGGCAAATGGCGGCTGGTCCTGCGCCCGGTCCTGGCCTCCCGCGACTCGTGCCTTGGCTGCCACGCGGGGGCGAAACGCGGGGACACCCTGGGGGTCATGGTCTACGCCGTGAACAGGGCCGTCATCCGCGCCCCCGTCAAGAGCTTCAACGACGGTGACCTCTGACCGAAGCGTCTGACCAAGCAGGGGGGGCTTTCAGGTATAATGCCCCCATGCCCGACCTTGTGCCCGACTGCCCCCTCTGCCGCCCCACGCGCGGCGTCGTCCTCGCTAACGACCACTGGACGCTGATGCTCAACGACAATCAGGCCACCCTGGGCCGCGTGTTTTTTGCCCTCAACCGGCACGAGACAGACGTGGCCGCGCTCACCGGGGACGAGCTGGCCTCGCTCTGGGCGTTCCTGCGCGAGACCAAACAAGCTCTGATGGCCCTGTTCGCGCCCGACCATTTCAACTTTATGTTCCTGATGAACCTGACGCCGCACGCCCACTTCCATGTCTTCCCGCGCTACGCCATTGCGCGCGAGTTCGCCGGGCAGACCTGGGCCGACTCGCGCTTCGGCGGCCATTATGACCCGGACGAGTCGCGGGCTATGGACGACGACACAATGGGCGCGCTGGTATCCGTTCTGCGCCACGAGATTTCCCAGCCGAGCGGGGGCGCACGATGATCGCTTCCCTGCGCGGCAAGCTTGTCCACGCCGAAGCCACGGCCGTCATCCTGGACGTTGGGGGCGTCGGCTACCGCGTTTCCGTCCCAGCCAGCATTCATGGGTCGCTGCCTGCCCTGGGCGAGTCGGCATTCCTGCACATCCATTTCCACATGCGGGCCGAGGAAATCTCCTTGTTCGGCTTTCTGCGCCCCGACGACCAGAAGGTCTTCGAGCTTCTGCTCAGTGTCACCGGCATCGGCCCCAAGGTCGCTCTGTCCATCCTGTCCGCCATGGACGGCGAGGCGCTGGCCCGGCTGGTCGGGGCCGAAGACACGCGCAGCCTCGTCCGCATCCCCGGCCTGGGCCTGAAGACGGCTCAGCGGCTGGTCCTGGAACTCAAAGACAAGCTCGCCGCCCTGGCCTTCGAGCGCAAGGTGGACCAGATCCAGGTCAAGTCCCAGAAGCCCGCCGCCGAGGACATCTACGACGACGTGGTGGAAGGGCTGATCAGCCTCGGCTACAACCGCAACGACGCCCGCCGCGCCGCCGACGGCGCTCTGAAGCAGATCGAGGACAAGACGAACATGGGGGCGGCCCTGCGCGCGGCCCTGAACATCCTGACGGGCGCGGGCGGGAAGTCTTGAACTTTGAGATCATCAGCGAGATCACGAACATCGAGATCATCGCGGTTGATAAATCTATCTGCGAGATCGAGCGCCTGCGTGAAGACTACGGGAGCGGGCGCTGGCACAAAATGAAGGGGATCGCCACCGTTCGCCGCCCCGACGGCTCCGCCAGAGTCGTCGGACTGCACTGGTATGAGGAAGGCAGCATTGGAAAAAGAGAAATCAAGATCAAGCGCAATCTCAGCGCAAATGACCAGCTTTGAAAGCGACCTTGCGCCCATGTTCGCCGTCTGCGTCAGAAACGACGGATACACGGTCTCTCTGGAACGACACAAGATCTACCGCGTACTCCCCGACCCGGAAGCGTCGCAAGACCACGAACTGCGTGTGGTGGACGAGTCGGGGGAAGACTACCTTTTGCCTGCGAGCTTCTTCATGCCGCTGTCCCTGCCGCAAGCCATCCAAGAAGTGCTGCTGAATGCTGGGGAGGCACGATGAACTACCTCGCCCTGGGCGACTCGATCAGCATTGACGAATACACTGAAGTCGGCAGCGGGGGCGCGGCCAGCCAGTTCGCCCGCCTAGCCGGCGCCACGCAGTTCCAGGGCCTGACCTGCGACGGGAGGACCACGGCGGGCGTCCTCGCGGCCTGGTCCGAGATCACGCTCGCGCCCAACGTCGTCACGCTGACGGCGGGCGGCAACGACTTCCTGCAAGGCTCGTTCCAGGCCCTGAACTCCATCGCCGACTGGAACCGCGTCGCGAGCGAGCCGCTGGCGAACCTGGAGGAGATCAGCGCCCGGCTGGACCTCTTCGCCTGCCCTGTCATCCTCAACACCGTGTACGACCCGACCGACGGCGACGACTCGCTCATCGCTTCTTTCGGCATGGCGACCCAGGCGCGCACGGCCTTCAACGCCCTCAACGACGGCATCCGGGGCCTGGCCCGCCGCCGCGGGTTTCTGCTGGCCGACTTGGAGAAGCTGTTCCACGGCCACGGCGCTTCCTCCCGCCGGCCCTGGATCGTCAGGCAGATCGAGCCGAACCTGGCCGGGGCCACGGCCATCGCCGCCGAGTGGCACCGCCTCTTCCAGCCCTAAAAGGCATCCGACATGAACGAGACGCGGCTGGTGAAGATTAGCAAGTTCCTGAGCAAGCACCTGCGGCACGACCCCGAGGGCCTGGGGCTGACACTCGCTCCGGGCGGCTGGGTGGTCGTGGACGACCTCCTGGCTGCCTGCGCCCGGCGCGGCTTCGGCCTACCGCGGGCGGAGATGGAGGAGGTCGTCGCCCAGAACAGCAAGCAGCGTTTTTCTTTCGACGAGGCCGGGGCGCGCATCCGCGCTAACCAGGGCCACAGCGTCGAAGTGGACTTGCAGCTCGCGCCGTCCGCCCCGCCCGCCGTCCTCTACCACGGCACCGGCCGCTTGACGGCGGGCATAATCGGGCGTGAGGGGCTGGAAAAGATGCGCCGCCACCCCGTCCGCCCCGTCATTTTCGCCGTGGACGCGGCGGCGATGACTTTGGCGGGCCACCTCTTCCTCCGCTCCGACAACGGCGTCTGGCTGACCGACGCCGTGCCGCCAGAGTTCCTCCACGAAGGGACTACCTAACCCCCGGCGCGAGCGCCAACCCCGGTGCCACTGCACCCGACTCCCCGTTAGGGAAGTGTGGAGGACAGAGGTAACAAAAGCCCCCGCCTCTGGACAAGAGGCGGGAGCTTTCTCTTCGCACTAGCTCTTCACCCTTCCTTAACAGGGAAGGGTCGGCGCTCGCGCCGGGGTTAGGTTACTCCCCCTGGATGCCCGCCACGAACAGCGTCTTCTCGTTCTGGTACGTCACCGCGCCTGGCGCGCTCTTGCGCGGCTTGCGGACGTACTTCTTGAGCGTATAATCTACCGGAATCAGCGACGAGTGTTTGGACTCGCTGCGGGCGGCGACCATCTCGGCGGCCTGCTGCAAGGCGGCGTGGGAAACGGACGCGGGCCGGTTCTGGGCGCGGATGACGCCGTGGGCCGAGGCGGCGGCCCGGACGTGCAGCCAGATGTCGGACGAGACGGCGATCTTGGTGGTCAGATAGTCGTTGGAAGTCGCGTTCTCGCCCACCAGGATCTCCCAGCCGTCCACGGTATGAGAGCGCTTGATCTTGTGGCCCTCGAACTCCGGCATGGAGGGGCGCGACGACGCCGCAGCCGGGCCGGTCGGCTGTGGGCCGTGCATCAGCGACTCGGCCATGCTCGTGCGGATGGCGCCGATCTCCTCGGGCGTGGTCGCCCGCGCCGCTTCGCGCTCGGCCTGTGCGATCAGGACCGCTTCTTCTAAAGCCTGCGCCCGCCGCTCGCGCAACGTCATCGCGCTGGTCTCGGCCTTGCGGCTGCGCTTGTAAAAGCGCTCGGCGTTCTCGTGGATCGGCAGGGTCGGGTCGAGCACGATGAAGCGCATCGTCGGCTCGCCGTCGGGTAGCGGCGGGGCGTAGTAGTCGGGGACCGAAACCAGCGACTGGCCGCGCTGGATCTGGGACTGGTTGGTCAGCAGCAGGTCGCCGGTCTGGCGATATTCCTCGGCCCGGCCCGCGTTCAGCAGGCCCTTCTGAAGCTCTTCCGCTTCCCGCTCCTTCAGCTTGCGCGTTCTGAGCAGGGCCGCCAGCAGGGACTCCCGAGCACGGTCGAACGTATCCCGGCGGATGATCGACCCGGCCGCGTGGTCTAAAGCGACGCTGACCGACTCGCGCAGGTGCTGCCGGCTTGGCGGTACCGAGAGCAGCGGGATGGGGTAGGCGCCCAGGGTCGCCCCCGACTCGTCGGTCCAGACGCGCGGCATCCAGTCCCCGACGCGCACCACGGTCAGCAACAGTGTCAAAGCGCTGCTGAGGGAGAGCGGGGTCAGCAGGCCGCGCCGGGTACGCAGGATAGTTTCCTGGGCCAGCAGGGGGCTGACCCCCGACCAGTGCGTCATCAGCCATTCTTTGGCTTCCTCGGGCGACAGCGCCTCGCCGTCTTCCAGCGGGGCGGCGTTCGGGTCGAGTGGGGCCAGCGGATCGCGCTTGCCGCGCTGCCGGGGCGGGGGGGCATAGGCCAGGCCCGGCAGAATCTGGCGGAAGCGGTTGATGCCGCGCCCGACCGTCTTAGCCGCTCCCAAAATCGTCCCCACTCCCGAGACGAGAATCAGGTTGGAATGCTTCCCCATGATCTCGGCGATCAGCGTGTAGGGCGCCCCGTCTACCGCCTTGAAGTGCAGGTGCAGGACGCGCTCGCCGAAACCGAGCGGCATGGAGACGTCGGACACCCAGGCCCCGTCCAAATACTTCCGCAGCAGCCCGCAGAACGGCGGTGGGGTGGGCGGGTTCTCGCGCCGTTGGTGAGTCAGGTGGGCACGCGCCTCCTGTGGGTCGCAGGACAGCAGCAGGTCATGTTTGTGCCCCGCGTGGTAGATCCGAATGACGATTTCAAGCGGGTCCGGCTGGGCGATCTTCTCGACCTTCCCGCCCACAAGTGCCTTCCCGAATTCATCCCGCACGGCGGCCAGGAGCAGCGAATCAAAAATCATAGCGGTTTTATTATACCCGGCCAAGCGACATCAAAAAATCCTTCCTCCTTACCGGCAACTTGTTGACAAACTGGGCCTAAAGTTGCTACAATCTTTCAGCATCTTATGAACCACCCTTGGAGCAACATCGAACACCCGCATCAGCGGGGGGAAGCGGGAAGGGGGACGCTGCACCACCGGCATGCGCTCCGCCAAACCTATGCACACCGGCACGCACACGCGCGCCTCGTGCATGTGTGGCATCACTGTTACGCGCCAACCACCCGCTTGCGACCCGCGCCGTCTGACTGACGGCGAAGGTCGAAGCGGGTTTTTTTGTTTCATGGGCCGAGGCTCGACGGGACGCACTGGACGGGAAATACTGGAAAGGATTGGACGACCACCACTATGAGCCATGAGGTTCTTATTCTGAACAGCGACTACGAGCCGCTGAACGTGTGCAACCTGCGCCGCGCCTTCATCCTGCTGTATCTGGGCAAAGCGGACGTGCTGCACGCGCACGACGACGCCCCCCGCCTGACCACGGGCGAGGGTGAGACCTACGCCGCGCCGTCCGTCCTGCGCCTGCGCTACCACGTCCGTCGCCCCCTGCCCGAGCTGAAGCTGTCGCGCCGCTCGATCTTTGCGCGTGACAACTACACCTGTCAGTATTGCGGCGTCCAGACCCGCGACCTGACCATTGACCACATCCTGCCCAAGAAGGTGGGGGGCGGAATGCACTGGGATAACCTCGTCGCCTGCTGCCGCCGCTGCAACGCCCGCAAGGGAGACAAGCTGCTGTCGCACTCCGGCATGAAGCTGGCGCGGACGCCGCGCCGCCCGCGCTATGTGCCGTACATCAGCCTGACCAAGTACATCAACGGCACCAAGAACGAGGTCTGGCGCGACTATCTACCCATCTTCCACGACGTGGGCGGGTCGGACAACTACGCGGCGACGGCATAACATGACAAGAGGGCGGATGGCAATTGCCATCACCCTCTTTGCGTTCCCTAACGCTGAAGCCGCTCTACGATCCCCGCCAGGATGTCAACGGCCTGACCAACCTGGTTGAGCGTCGTGCCGTGCCCCAGCGTCAGACGGACGGCGCTTCGCACCCGGTCGTCAGGCAGGCCCATGGCCATTAAGACGTGGCTCGGCTCGATGCTGCCGGACGTGCAGGCCGACCCCGAGGAGGCTGAGACGCCCGCGCGGTCGAGCACAAGCAGCAGGGTCTCGGCGTCCAGGCCGGGGAAGGAGACGTTAAGATTATTGGGCAGCCGCTCCGTCGGGTGTCCGTTCAAGACGAGGCCGGTGCAGCGCCGGTGCAGGGCGGCGAGAAACATATCACGCAGGCAGGTCAGGCGCGCGGCCTCGGCCTCGCGCTCGGGCAGCATCAAACGCACAGCCTCGCCGAAGCCGGCGATGGCGGCGACGTTCTCCGTGCCGCCCCGCCGCCCGCGCTCCTGACCACCGCCGTGCAGCAGCGGCTCGATGGGGACGCCGGAACGGACGTACAGCGCACCTGCGCCCTTGGGTCCGTAGATCTTGTGGGCGGAAACGGTGATCAAGTCCGCGCCCAAATCTTTGGCAGTGACCGGCATCTGGCCGAAGGTCTGCACGGCGTCCGTGTGGAGATAAGCGCCGTGTGCGTGGACGATGTCGGCAATCTCGCGCAGGGGCTGGACCGTGCCGACTTCGTTATTTGCGTGCATGACCGAGACGAGCGCGGTTCGCTCCGTCAGGGCGTCCGCGATAGCCTGGGGCGCGACGCGCCCTGCCTCGTCTACGGGCACGAAGGTGACGCCGAAGCCCAGCTTCTCCAGAAAGTGGGCCGTTTCGCTGATGGCCTCGTGCTCAATCGTCGTCGTGACCAGATGGCTGCCGGGTCCGCGTGCCAGCAGGACGCCGACCAGGGCGGCATTGTCGGCCTCGGTCCCGCCGCTCGTAAAAGTGATCTCGGAGAACTGTCCGCCAAGTGCCTGGGCAAGCGTGTCGCGGGCGGCATCGAGGGCGCGCTTGGCGCGCTGGCCGTCCGCGTGCTGGCTGCTCGGGTTGCCGAACCCGTCCGCGCCGAGGAACGGTTCCATCGCCGCCCGTGCTTCGAGCCGCAGCGGTGTCGTGGCGGCATAGTCTAGATAGATGCGCTCGGTCATACGCTTATTGTACCCGACCTATAGGGAAGGGTGCGGACAAAGCCGCACGAGAAATAGCCCCCACCTCTGGACAAGAAGCGGGGGCTTTCATCAGTCGCTTGTTTTAAGTTCTCACCCTTTCCTAACAGGGAAGGGTCGGCGCTTAGGTTTTATTGGGGGCGCGCCGGGGTTAGGTAATCCTAAACCCCTGTCACCGAGTCCGATTTGACGTCGCCGCTGGCGCGAAGCTCGGTCACAGCGTCCGAACCGGTCGGCTCGACCACGGCGGCATCGGCCTCCTCGACGGCCTGGGCCGTGCGCGAGTAGTGGAGCGCAGCGATGGCCGTCTCCTCGCCCGACGTGAACTCCAGCTTCGAGTTGTGGGGCAGGTCCGAGACGTGCAGCACGTCGCCGGGGTTCATGTGGGAAGTGTCCACGTCCAAGTGTGCGGGCAGGTTGGCAGGCTCCGCGTGGACCGTAATGGCCTCCAATGTCTGCTCCAGGACGGCCTCGCCCGTCGCGACCGTGGGCGGTTCGCCGATGAGCTGAATGGGAACCTGGGCGGTGACTTTGTCGCCCTTCTTGACCTGGTGGAAGCCGACGGACATGAAGGAGCGCGTGATCGGGTTCCGCTCCAGGTGGTCCACGAGGACCGAATGCGGCAGGGCGTCGCCCTCGACCATCAGGTCAATGACGGTGTTCAGGCCCGTCTCGGCCGTCAGCACCTCCGCGATGGCCCTGGTGTTGACTTCGATGTTGACCGGCTCCAGGCCCTTGCCGTAGATCGAGCCGGGGATGAAGCCCTGGCGCATGCGGATCTTGCGCTCGCCCTTTGTCTGCGGGCCGCGCTTGATGGCGGTGATGTTCATAACGGGGTAGTGTCTCCTGAGAAATCTGCTTTACAGTGTACCCTATTTCGTCGGCTGTGTGGTCAGGTCGGCGTACATCCGCTGATATTTCTCCTGCCGCTGCCGAAGAGCTGTCTGTTCGTCCGGCGGCGCGAGCGCGCGCCAGGCCGTGAGGACGTGCTGGTACAGCCCGCCCAGGCCGGCGTCCTTGGCCGGGTCCGGCGCGTTGTCGTGCAGGGCCATCTGCTGGAAGTTCCCGCTGCCGTGGCCCTCAGCGTACTGCTCCAGGACGCGCGCCGCCCGCGCGTAATAGAGCATGGCCCGTGCCGGGTCGGTCTTGGCGGCGTCATCGCCCATGACGGTATCCGCTTCGGCGAAGTCCGTTTCCACATACTCGCTCAGGGCACGAACCGTCCCGACCGGAGTTTGCTCCAGATCGGACACCCGGCGGTAGAAGCCGAGCGCGACGGCAGGGGGGCTGAGGTGGGCCACACGCAGCAGCAGTTCGAGCGAGTGCGGCTCCGCCCGCAGGCCGCATTGATAGGCCGCCAGGGCCTCATCCTGACGCCCGAACTGCTGCAAGACGTCCCCAAGCCGCCGGTAATTCACCGAGTTCGGCGCCAGCGCGACGGCGGCGCGGGCCGCCGTCTCCGCCTCGGTGAGCTGTCCTTGCTGGCGGGCGAAGAAATGGCCCTGGTCGCTGGCGTAGCGCGCGTTCAGCGGGTCCCAGGCCCGCGCCGCTTCATAAGCCAATGCTGCTCCTGACGGGTCCGTCTTCGCCAGTGCCGCCGCCTGTGCGGCATAGACAGCCCCAACTCCCTCGGTGGCGGCCAGCACGGCCAGCGCGGCGGCGACGCTGCCGGCGGCGAATAAGAGCGGCCGAGGAGGTTTCGCCTCGACCCAAGCGGTGGGCGCGGCGACGATGCCGGCAGCAAGCCCGGCCAGTGTCCAGAAGGTGAAGCCCAGAAAGAAGACGTACCAGTCCGAGTCGCTGAGGTTCTGGACAACGCCCCCCGCGAGGGCCGCCAGCAGGCCGCAGAGCAGCAGCCGGTGGTCAGACGGTAGGGCACTGCCCGGAGCGGGAGCGGCGACGACCGGAGGTGCGGGCCGCTTCGAGCGGCGCCCAACTGACACGGCCTTGACAGGTTCGGGAAGCGGTAGCGCTTCGGCCGGTGCGACGGCCAGCCCGCGCACCAGAGAAACGCCTAGAAGGCCCAACGTCGCCAGCAGCGCGAGCAGGGCAGGGGTGCCGCACTCATCGGCCAGTTGCAGGTACGACTGATGCGCGGCGCGGGTGAACCCGGTCAGAGCGTAGCGCGGGTACAAGTCCGACCACGTCCCGATGCCGGTTCCCAGAACGGGGTTTGCGGCGGCCATCTGCGCCGCGCCGCGCCAGGTCCACACCCGGAACGCCCCCGAGTTCGGGTCGGGGTTCGTCAGCCGCAGGAAGACCGGTCGGGCGAAGACCAGGCCCGCCAGCAGCAGCCCGACGCCCAGGGCGACCCGCAGCCCGCGCGTCGTCTGGTCCAAGGTCTGGCCGTGCCGCCGCGCATGCAAGAGCGCTCCCTCGAAGACGGCCAGGGCGACGGCGAGCGAGACCAGGGCGAAGCGGGAGCCGGTCGCCACCAGGGTGGCGAGCTGGAGCAGCAGGATCAGCCCGAACAGTGCCGTGCCCGCCCGGCGCGCGAGCGGCGGCACCGCGCGCAGGCCGGGCGCCTGGAGGAACAAGGCCAGTGTCAGCGGCAGCAGCATGACGAGGTAGCCCGCCAGGAAGTCCGGCGTCGAGGTCCCGTACACGCGCCAGGTCGTCTGGTGCCTCAGCAGGAACGGCAGATATTCCAGGACCCCCTGCTCGGCCACAGACCCCGAGGCCAGCACGGCGACCAGGGCCAGCCCGTACAGCGCGCCCCGGTCCTGGGCGATGCGCCGGGCCAGCGCGAACGCGGCAGCATCGGCCGCGAGGACCGACCATCCGTGCAGCATCACGCCCGCATATCCGGCCCCGTGCTGGGCGATCAGCCGGGCGGGGATGGATAGGAAGGCCAGCCCCAGCAGGACCAGAAAGCCTTGCTCGGCGCGGCTGAAGGGGAGTTGGAGCGTCCGGTCGCCGCGCCAAACGGCGACAAGGGCGACCAGGACGGCTGCGAACGTCGCCCCCGAAAGCCAGTACGACCCGGCCGGCGGCAGGAGGTCATCGGGGAGGGCGACATAGACGGGGGCCAGCAGCAGTGCCAGGCCCAGCAAGACGGCAGGGACGAGTCTCACGGCTTGCCCTTGTCCGCGCCCACCGCGACCTTGGGCGCGGGAGCGGCCTCGCGTGCCAATCGGGCGCGGACACGCGCCGAGGCCCAGCGCCGCGCGATGCGGGCGGCGGCCCGCAGCCACAAGCCCGAATAAACGGCCACCCGGCGCAGCAGGGACGCCCGCGGGTGCCGCTTACGGTCGTAAGCATACCAGGAGCGGTGAAATTCGATGATCATGCGGTCGGCGTTCTTGTCGCTGGAGCGGCCGATGGCGTGAGTGACGACCGCTTGGGGCGCATAGACCACTTCCCACCCGCCGTCCCAGGCACGCTGGCAAATGTCTACGTCCTCGCAGTACATATAAAACTGCTCGTCCAGCGACCCGATCTGCTCCAGCAGGCCGCGCCGGATCAGCATGGCGCAGCCCGAGAGCCAGTCCGCGGGACTATCCTGGGTGTGGTCGAAGTCCACCATCAAATAATCGCGTGCGAACTTGTTGTGCGGGAACAGTCGGCCCAAATAAGTGTTGCGGAAAAAGCCCGCGCCGAGCGACGGGAACCGGCGGCATGAGAATTGCAGCGAGCCGTCCGAGTTCAGCACGCGCGGCCCAATAATCCCTGCCTTCGGGTGCGCGTCGGCATACGCGACGAGCTGGTCCAGCGCGCCCGCGTGGATGAAAGCGTCGGAGTTCAGCAGGAAGACGTAGCGGCTGTCGGTGCGCGCGATGGCCTGGTTGTTGGCTTTAGAGAAACCCGCGTTGTCCGTGTTGACGACGAGGTTGACTTGCGGGAACTCCGAGGCCACCATGCCCGCCGAGCCGTCGTCGCTGGCATTGTCCACCACCCAGACATCGTAGGAGACATGAGGCAATGGGTCGGCATACAGCGACTCAAGGCAGCGCCGCAGATCTTCACGGGCGTTCCAATTGACGATGATGACGGCGATGTCGGTCATAAAATGTTGGCCCTGAACGGTTCATCTCACCCTCTGGATGACGAGGGGCGGGCGAGGCGCGGGCCTTCTTGTGACAGGTCCATCCCCTGCCACGCAGATCACTCTTATGGGTGTTGGGCACGGGGCTAAACCCCCGTGCTATGAA